>CAIYDT010000146.1 GCA_903924985.1 uncultured Acetobacteraceae bacterium | reverse complement strand
GGGACCCAGAGGTAGCCGAGCGACAGGAACAGCGTGGTCATGATCGCCAGCAGAACGGCGTTGGACATGATCATGCAAACGGTTCCACCAATCCGTCATCCTCGGGCTAGACCCGAGGACCGCCCCGATCTCAGACGATGCCGTTGGCGGTCCTCGGGTCAAGCCCGAGGATGACGCGTTGTGGGAGCGTCACCGTCATATCCCCACCTCCCGCCCATGGACGTGCTCCACATCGCTCTGGAACCCATTCTTCAAACCGTTAACGATCTGCTCCAGCGAGAACAACGCGACCAGCCCCCCGCACAGCGGGATCGCAACGTAAAGGTAAGACATCGGCAACATCGACGGCATGCGGAAACTGCCGAACCCGGTCATGAAGTTCTGCCACCCGAACACGAACATCCCCACGCCTACCAGCAGCACGACGCCCCGGTTGAACACCTCGAAGAACCGCCGTGGCGCGCCAGACATTTTTTCGGTCAGTGCCGACAGGAACAAGTGGTCGTTGCGCCGCGTCGCCACGGCGCTGCCGATGAAAATGCCATAAACAAAGAAGGTGGACGTCACCTCCTGCAACCACAGCAGCGCATGGCCGGTTTCGCGGGTCACCACGTCGACAAACGTCGAGAAGGCGAAAGCCGCGAGGCACACGCCGCACAAAATCATCAGCGCGTGCTCAAGCGGGTCGAGGGCCGGCCATTTCAAATGCCGGCCCGTCTGCTGGACGATGGGATCGGACATGGAGCCTACTGAATCGACCGGCAGATGCCCAGTATCTTGGTCGCGGCGGGCCCCAGATCGGCGGCGATCTTGTCCTGCAGCGGCGTGGCGGCAGCGATGAAACCGGCCTTGTCCACATCGGTGACGAACTTCACGCCCATCTTCTCCAGCTTGGTCTGCGACTTGTGCTCCAGCGCGACAGCCGCCGACGGCTCCTTCGCCGCGATCTCATCGGCCGCCGCCTGGACCCAGCCCTTCTGTTCGGCCGTCAGCGTCTGCCAGAGCTTGTCGCTCACCCAAACCACGTTGTTATTCGCCTCATGCTGCGTCATCGACATGATCGGCGCGACTTCGTAATGCTTGTTGGAGTCGTAGACGTTCACGCCGTTCTCGGCCATATCCACCACGCCGGTCTGCAGGCTGGTATAGACGCTGCCGAACGGCATGTGCACCGTTTGCGCGCCATAGGCGGGGAACATCGCGTCCTCGGTCGGGGTCGCCTGCACGCGAATTTTCAGGTTCTTGAGGTCGCCGATCTTATGCACCTCTTTCTTGCCGTAGAGATCGCGCAGCCCCATCGTGGCCAGCGTCAGCACGTGCGCGTCCTTCACCGTCTCGGCGAACATCTCGCGCACCGCCGCCACGAGCCGGGGATCGGCGATAGCCTTCACCAGATGCTCTTCCGAGCGGAACAGATAATGGATCGACAGCACGCCCGATTGCGGCGAAACGGTCGCGGCGTTGGCGGTCGAGCTGATCATGAAATCGATGTCGCCGGTACGGATTTTCTGGAGCATCTGCGGCTCCTGCCCCAACTGCGCGCCGGGGAACTGATCGATCGTCATGGTGCCGTGGCTGAGTTCCTTCAGCTTGGCGTCGAACAGATCCGCCGCGATGCCGTAGGCCGTGGTGTGCGGCTGGTCGTAACCGAAACTGTAGTGCTTCGCGTCGGCGGCGGACGCACCTGTAGCGGCAAACGCCAGCATGGCGGCGGCAAACGCCGCCGATCTAATGGTGGACATGGATTGCTTCTCCCCGTGGATTTTATGAACGGTAGGACCCGTTGATATCGATATACCCGTGCGTGAGGTCGCACGTCCACACGGTTCCCTTGCCGCGGCCCAGGCCGATATCGATGGCGATTTCGATCTCCTGGCCCTTCATGTGGGCCACGACGGGGGTCTCGTCGTAGCCGGGCACCACGCCGCCATCCCGAGCCATCCAAGTGCCGCCGACGCCGATCGACAGCTTGTCGCGATCCGCCGGCTCGCCCGCCTTGCCCACCGCCATGACGATGCGGCCCCAGTTGGCATCCTCGCCCGCGATGGCGGTTTTCACCAGCGGGGAGTTGGCCACGACCATCGCGATTCGTTTGGCGGATTTGGCGGTTTTCGCGCCGGTCACGTCGATGCGCACCAACTTCTGCGCGCCCTCCCCGTCCCGGATCACCTGCAACGCCAAATCCAGCAGCAGCTCGTTCAGGGCACGCGCGAAATCGGCGACGATCTTACCGCCCTCGGCCGGCACGCGCTTGTGCCTGGCCTGCCCCGTCGCGATCAGCATGACGGTGTCGGACGTCGAAGTATCGCTATCGACCGTGGTGCAATTGAACGTTTCGTCCACGCCCTTTTTCAGCAGCGACTGCAACACGGACGCCGGAATTTTAGCATCCGTAAAAATGAAGCACAGCATCGTCGCCATGTCCGGCGCGATCATGCCCGATCCCTTGGCGATGCCGGTAATCCGAACTTCGGAGCCGCCGATCATGGCCGTGCGGGTGGACGCCTTGGGAAACGTGTCTGTGGTCATGATGCCGCGCGCGGCGGCTTCCCAATTGTCCTCGCTCAGGTTGGCGTGCAGCGCCGGCAGTGCCGCCACCAGCTTTTCGTGCGGCAGAATCTCCCCGATCACGCCGGTGGAGGCCACCATCACCTGCTTGGGCGAGCAGTCGCCAAGCTTGGCAGCCGCGGCGGCCGTGGCGGCACAAGCGTCGTGGCCGGCCTTGCCGGTAAACACATTCGCATTCCCCGCATTCACCACCACCATCCGCGCCTTACCGCCTTTCAGCGCCGCTCGGCACCAATCGACCGGCGCGCCGGGGCACTTGTTGGATGTGAACACCCCGGCGGCGGTGCTGCCCGAGGGAACCTCGATCATCACCAGATCGGTTCGCCCCTGATAGCGAATGCCGGCGGCGGCGGAACCCAGACGTACGCCAGCGAGCGGCGGCAGTTCGGGCAGAGCAACGGCGAGCGGGGAAACAGCGGTAGCCATGACGGTCTTCCTCAGTGAGGGCTTGTTGATTTATTTCGCGGGCGGCGGCGGTTCGGCGGTGTCGGTCGCCTTACGAGCCGTTCCATCCATATTGAACTTCTCGATCGTCACGCCCGTTCGGGCTTTCGCGACCGAGGCCTGCACGGTCTCCTGCACCACTTTCTGACGCAGATCGTCGCGGGCGTCCTCGAAGCCCGGCGGGGGCGCCTGACGGTGCTCGATCACCTGGATCACGTGCCAACCGAACTGCGTCTGCACTGGGGCGGCGGTGATTTCTCCATCCTTCAGCGCAAAGGCGGCGGCGGCGAATTCCGGCACCATGTCGCCCTTCTTGAAGAAGCCGAGGTCGCCGCCCTGCGCCGAAGCGCCGGGGTCCTTACTGTACTCCTTCGACAGCGCCACGAAATCGCCGCCCTTCTTCAGGTCCGCGGTGATTTTCTTGGCGGTCGCTTCGTCGGCCACCAGGATGTGGCGGGCGTGGACCTCCATCTCTCCGGCTTTGCCGGCAACGTCCTTGTCGAATCGGGCCTTCAGCGCGGCGTCGGTGATCACCGGATCAATGTCGCGGTGCAGGATGGCGCCTTGCAGCACCCGGTCGGTGGCAGCGGCGATCTGCCGCCGCACGCCGGGATCCTTATCGAGGCCGGCTTTGCGCGCCGCGTCCACCAGGATGCGGGAGTCGATGAGTTGATCCAGCACGTACGGAAACAGCGTCTGCGGCGGCATGGATTGCGCTTCGTGCGGCAGTCCGGCCATCGCGTCGCGCACTTCGCTGAGGTGAACCGGCTGTCCGGCTACCATCGCGACCACGGGATCGGGGGCCACGGCGGGCGCCGCCGGTTGCGCGGGTGCGGCCGGCTTGGCGGACGCGGTTTGCGCCCAGGCCTGGCCGCCCCCAAAGGCCACTACAGGCGGCAGGCTGGCCAGCCCCACGATAAGCGCGCGAGCAACAGCCCCAGCGGTCGATTTCCGGGAGTAAGTCATCATGGCCCCAATTGCGTGAAGGCCCGATCATGCCGGAGTCCGGCCATTGCCACAAGAATGGGGGGTACTACGGCGTCCCGCCGCCCCCCGTTTCCCCGGGATTGCGGAGCAAACTGTCCATCTTTACCGATCCGTCGATATTGAATTCGTGGATCGGAAGCTGCGCCCGAGCCTGCTTGATCGCTTGGCGGACGGCTTGGGCGACGAGTTCCTGGCGGATCGATTCCCGCACATCGGGCAGGCTGGGTGGGGCCACCAAGCGGCGTTCCTCCACCTTGACGACGTGCCAACCGAACTCGTTGTGGATCGCCCGCGGCCCAACCTGCCCGGGCTGGAGGGAGAACGCCATATCGGCGAAGTTGGGCCAGACCTGCTCCCGCCGGAAAAAACCGAGGTCGCCGCCCCGTTTACCGTCCGGGTCCTTACTGCGCGTTCCCGCCAGGGTGGCGAAGTCGGCGCCCTTCTTCAGTTCCGCCAGCACGTCGTTGGCCGCGGCTTCGGTCGGCAGCAGGATGTGGCGGGCGCGCACTTCCTCCGTCGCGGGTCGATTCCCGAATTCCTGGTTGTAGCGGATTTGGATCGCCTGATCGGTCACCTTGGCGCGTGCCTCACGCCGCAAGTATTCGGCCTCCAGCACACGCTCCACGGCGGCGTCGATCTCGCGCTTGATGTCGGGAATCTCGTCCAACCCCTGCCGGCGCGCCATCATGACCAGGACATGATGGTCGATCATCCGTTCCAACAAGGCGGGATACAATGTCTCGAACGACATGGTCCGCAGGTTGTCGGGGAGAGTGTCGGACGCCTTGCCCAGCTCTGTCAGCCGTATCGGGTGGCCATCGACGTTGGCGACGACCGGATCGGCCTCGGCCTGTGTCCTGCCGTCCAGCGACAGAACGTCGGCCGCCCTTGGCGCGGGGGGCAGGGTGTCGGCAGCCTCGGCCGAAAGCAGCGGGAACAGGAACGCTGCAAGCAAAGCACCCGCATGGGGCCGGCAGAGCTTGCGTAGCGACATTCCCACCCCCCACCTTACCCCGGCGCCCGACGATCGGGCGCGGCCGTCTGTTAATACATAAGACTCATGCCATCGTCGTTGACCAGGGGGCGGGTGGGTCCTATCTGAACCCGGCCCCGTATGGGGGTCCCCGCTGGAAGGTCCGCATGTTCGCCTCGATTGCCCGCGCCATCTTCGGCTCCGCCAACGACCGCTCGCTGAAAGCGTATCAGCGGCGGGTTCCCGCGATCAACGCGCTGGAGCCTGCGATGGAGGCTCTGTCGAACGACGCCCTCCGCGGCAAGACCGCGGAATTCCGCGCCCGCCTGGAAGCGGGGGAGACCTTGGACGCCCTGCAGCCGGAAGCCTTCGCCGTGGTGCGAGAAGCCAGCAAACGCACCCTCGGCCAGCGGCACTTCGATGTGCAGATGGTCGGCGGCATGGTGCTGCACGATGGCAAGATCGCCGAGATGAAGACCGGCGAGGGCAAGACCCTGGTCGCCACCCTGCCCGTCTATCTGAACGCGCTGGCCGGCAAGGGTACCCATGTCGTCACCGTGAACGACTACCTCGCCCGCCGCGACGCCGACTGGATGGGGCAGATCTACAACTTCCTCGGCATGACCGTCGGCGTGATCGTGCATGGGCTCGACGACGACGCCCGCCGAGCGCAATACGCCGCCGACATCACCTACGGCACCAACAACGAGTTCGGCTTCGACTATTTGCGCGACAACATGAAGTACCGGCTGGAGGACATGGTCCAGCGGGAGTTCTTCTTCGGCATTGTGGACGAGGTCGACTCCATCCTGATCGACGAAGCCCGCACCCCGCTGATCATTTCCGGACCGGCCGAGGACAGCTCCGACCTGTACCGCCAGGTCGACCTGGTGGTGAAGGAGCTGGTGAAGGACCCCGAGACGTACGATAAAGATGAAAAATTCAAGACCGTCTCCCTGACGGAAGCGGGGTCGCAGACGGTCGAGGACATGCTGAAGGCAGCCGGCGTGCTGACCGAAGGCAACCTGTACGACATCTTCAATGTCTCGGTCATCCACCATGTGCAGCAGTCGCTGCGCGCCCACACCCTGTTCGCCCGCGACGTCGATTACATCGTCCGCAACGACGAGGTTGTCATCATCGATGAGTTCACCGGCCGCATGATGCAAGGCCGCCGCTACTCGGAGGGGCTGCACCAGGCGCTGGAAGCCAAGGAACACGTCACCGTCCAGCCGGAAAACCAGACTCTCGCCTCCATCACCTTCCAGAACTATTTCCGCATCTATCCCAAGCTGGCCGGCATGACCGGCACGGCGATGACGGAAGCCGACGAATTCGCGGAAATCTACAAGCTCGACGTGGTGGAAATCCCCACCAACGTCGCCGTCACCCGCAACGACGAGGACGATGAGGTCTACCGCTCCGCGGCCGAGAAATACGAGGCCGTCGCGCAACTGATCGCCGAGGCCCGCAAGGAAGGCCAGCCGGTGCTGATCGGCACGACCTCGATCGAAAAGAGCGAGGCGATCAGCGAGCTGCTGAAGAAGAAGAAAGTGCCGCACGCGGTGCTGAACGCCCGCTTCCATGAGCAGGAAGCCGAGATCGTCGCCGAGGCCGGCGCGCCGGGGGCGGTCACCATCGCCACCAACATGGCGGGCCGGGGCACCGACATCAAACTCGGCGGCAACCTGGAAATGCGCCTGCGCAAGGAGCTGGCGGGGATCGTCGATCCCGCTCGGGAAGCGGCGATCCGAGCCGATATCGCGGCCGCGCACGAAAAAGTGAAGCGGGCCGGCGGGCTGTTCGTCATCGGCACGGAGCGGCACGAGAGCCGGCGCGTCGATAACCAGCTGCGCGGCCGGTCGGGGCGGCAGGGCGATCCCGGACGATCCCGCTTCTTCCTGTCGCTGGAAGACGACCTGATGCGCATCTTCGGCTCCGACCGGATGGGCGGGATGCTCCAGCGGCTCGGGTTGAAGGAGGGGGAGGCGATCGTCCACCCGTGGATCAACAAGGCCCTGGAAAAGGCGCAAAAGAAGGTCGAAGCGCGCAACTTCGACACCCGCAAGAACGTGTTGAAATACGACGATGTGATGAACGCCCAGCGCAAGGAAGTGTATGCCCAGCGCAAGGAGTTCATGAAGCTCGACGACGTCGCCGAAACCATTGCCGAGATGCGTAGCGAAGTGCTGGAGACCATGGTGTCCCGCCGCATCCCCGAGAAGGCGTTCCATGAGCAATGGGAACTGGCGGAGCTGGCCGCGGATGTCCGCCGTGTGCTGAACGCCGACCTGCCGATCGAGGCATGGGGCCGTGAGGAAGGCATCGACGAGACCCACCTGCGGGAGCGCATCGAGCAGGAGGCAGACCGCATCATGGCGGCCAAGGCCGCCAATTTCGGCCCCGACCTGATGCGGTTCATCGAGAAGAGCCTGCTGATCCAGACGCTGGACGCGGTGTGGAAGGAGCATCTGTACGCGCTGGACCATTTGCGCCAGGGCATCGGCCTACGGGCTTATGGGCAGCGCGACCCGCTGAACGAATACAAGTCCGAGGCCTTCGCGCTGTTCAACGCCATGCTCGATGAATTGAAGGAGCGCGTGACGGGGATGCTGGCGCGGGTGGAGCTGGGGGCGGATCCGCCGCCACCGCCGGTGTTCGACCCGGTGAGTGTGACGTATGCGGAGAGCCATCCGCTGCCGGAGAGCGCGTTCGCGGAGGCGGTGGGCTTGTTGGAGGGCGATAGGGCCCGGTTGGATCAGGTGGATCCGAACGATATGGCGACGTGGCGGAATGTTGGGCGGAATGCGGCTTGCCCGTGCGGGTCGGGACGTAAGTTCAAGCATTGCCATGGGAAGTTGGGGTGAGGCATAGTTTACTGTCAATGACATACCTCGCTCACGCAAATACCTCAAGATTCCTTGGAACGATAAGCGGCGATCAGTAGGGCTTTGGCGCCCCACCGGACGGGGCGGAACCGGTCGCCGTGCTGGCACCGGCCGCGTTGAACCGCCCGATATTGCCGAGCAGCTGCTGCAGGAACGACGCCTCGCTCCCCGGCGACGGGGTGGTGCGCTCCACAACGGTAACGGGCAGGGAATCGTCCTGGTTCTTGGTCTTGATGGCGGACAGGAT
>CAIYDT010000145.1 GCA_903924985.1 uncultured Acetobacteraceae bacterium | reverse complement strand
GGGACCTATCGCGGCACCCTGCTGGCATAGGTCCCCGAGACAAGCCCGGGGATGACGTGCGGGCTAAAAGATGGGCGGCCCCGAAATCGACCGCCTGATCGGCCTGCTCTCCCGCCTGCCCGGCATGGGGCCGCGCAGCGCCCGCCGCGCCGCGTTGAAAATGCTGCAACAGCCGGAAACCCGCATGCTGCCGCTCGCCTCCGCCCTGGCCGAGGCCGCACGCGCCGTAAAACCGTGCGGCGAATGCGGCAATCTGGACAGTAGCGATCCCTGCTCCATTTGCGCCGACCCGCATCGCGACCGGTCCATCGTATGCGTGGTGGAGGGCGTGGGCGACCTCTGGGCGTTGGAACGCGCCTCTGTCTTGCGCGGTCTGTATCATGTGCTCGGCGGCACGCTGTCCGCGCTGAACGGGATCGGACCGGAGGATTTGAACGTCGCCCCCCTTCTGACCCGCATCGAAGAAGGCAACGTCAAAGAGGTCATCCTCGCGCTCGGCGCCACCGTCGATGGCGCAACGACCGCGCATTGGCTGACGGACCGGCTGCGGCCGTTAAATGTGGCAATCACCAGGGTAGGACAGGGCGTTCCTATCGGCGGCGCGCTGGATGTGCTGGACGATGGGACCCTGGCAGCGGCGCTGCGCGGACGGCGAGCGTCGTAAACCGTTACGTCATAGGCTCCACCCGTTCGTTGTGGAACCGCTCGAGGGTGGAGAGGAGGTTCTTCACCACATAGACCGTGGTGTTCTCCATTTTCTGGGCATGGGTGGCGGGCCTGCGCCCGCCATGACACAAAGGGGGACCGACGAAGCCTATAATGACCCAGAGATCGAAACCATGACCGACATCCCGCCCGACCGCCTCGCCATCAACCCCAAAAGCCCGCACCACGATGCCACGCTGCTGGAACGCGGCGTCGGCATCCGCTTCAACGGCGTGGAGAAAAACAACGTCGAGGAATACTGTATCAGCGAAGGTTGGGTCCGCGTCGCCGCCGGCAAGGCCCGCGACCGCTTCGGCCAGCCGATGACGGTGAAGCTAAGCGGGAAGGTGGAGCCGTATTTCCGGGATCAGCCTACCCCGGAATCCGAACCTTCATCTCCGTAATCCCATGGATGAAGTTGGAGTAAAGCCGCTTCGGCTCCTCCACCAGCTCGATCATCGGGAAGCGCTTCAGGATCTCCTCCCACAAGGTGATCAGCTGCATCTCCGCCAGCCGGTTCCCCACGCAGCGATGCACCCCGAACCCGAACGACAAATGGTGCCGTGGCCGCGCCCGATCGACGATAAAATCGTTCGGGCGGTCGATGGAGTCTTCATCGCGGTTGCCCGAGATGTACCACATGCAGACCTTGTCGCCCGCCTTGATCCGCTTGCCTCCCAGTTCAGCGTCCGCGACGGCGGTGCGGCGCATGTGAATGATGGGCGACTGCCAGCGGATGATTTCCGGCACCGCGCTCGTGACCAGCGAAGGGTCCGCGTACAGCTTCCGGTACTCGTCCGGGTTCTTGCACAGCGCCCATAGCCCGCCGCTCATGGAATTGCGGGTGGTGTCGTTGCCGCCGACGATCAGCAGGGTGAGATTACCCAGGAACTCCGCCGGGTCGTTCACCAGATCCTTCGTCGCTTCCCCATGCGCCAGCATGGAGATCAGGTCGTACCCCGGCGGCCGAGCAGCGCGTTCGTGCCACATGCCGGTGAAGACACGCAGCGCCTCGGTCAGGATTTCCAGGCGTTTCTCCTCGGAATCCACGATCCCGCCGGCGTTCACGTCCTGCGTGGCGCAATCGGACCAGTAGGTCAGTTTCGACCGCTCCTCCTCCGGGAAATCGAATAGTGTGGTCAGCATCAACGTCGTCAGCTCGATGGACACGCGCTGTACCCAATCGAAGGTTTCGTTGCGCGGCAGCCCGTCCAGCACGCGGCACACGCGTTCCCGGATGATCCCCGACATATTTTGCAGATTGGCCGGCGCCACGATCGGGCTGACGACCTTGCGTTGTTCGTCGTGCCGCGGCGGGTCCATCGAAATGAAAGACGAGCGCCGGAACTTCATCGGCCGGTCGGTGATGGAAATGCCGCCGAGTTTCGCTTCCGAGGAATAGATCTCCGGATGCGTCTCGACCGCCATGATGTCCTTGAACCTGGTCACCGACCAGAATGACCCGTACATCCCGTCCTTGCGGTAATGCACCGGGTCTTCCCGCCGCAGCCGCTCGAAATACGGATAATAAATATCATTCTGGAACAGCTTGGGATCGCTGACATCGATCTGGTCCAGCGGCATCGACCACACGTCGACGGCTGGATCGTATTGGACCGGTGCGTTCATCAGTGCTGGCCCTCCGGCATGCGAACCACCAACCCATCGAGGTCGGCGGTCACGGTGATCTGGCACGACAACCGCGAGTCCGGCTGGGTCACGGCGGCGAAGCTCAGCATGGATGCCTCCTGGGAGCCTTCCGCCGGCACGCCGACTTTGGCGAGCCATTCCGGCTCGACATAGACGTGGCAGGTGGCGCAGGCGCATTCCCCACCGCAATCGGCGTCGATACCGCGGATGTTGTTGTTGACGGCGGCTTCCATGACCGTCTTGCCGATCGCGATCTCGACCGTGTGCGCGGTGCCGTTGTGCTCGATGAACGTGATCTTGGCCATTGTCGTTTCCCTGATTCCGATCCGGCTTTACGACGCCAGTTCCTGCATGGTCACCGCCATATCGCGGATTCGGTCCGCTGTCAGGCGTTTTCCGCGCTGGATGATGCGCCTTCCGCCCATGAATTCGGTGGATGAATTCACCGCCTCGACAGCGCGCACGAGCCCGTCTTCCGCCAAATGGAACAGGGCGAATTTGCCGGCCGCCATGTCGCCACGCACCACAATCTCGGTGGCGTCGAACGGGATACCGGCGATTTGCAGGCGCAGGTCGTATTGATCGGACCAGAACCACGGCACCTCCGGCGGAGGGGGCGGGCGTCCATAAATCGCCGCCGCTGCCTGTTTGGCCTGCTCCAACGCGTTCGGCACGCTCTCCAGCCGCATGGTGCGGTCGTACAGCGGCAGCGGGCGCCTGGTGCAGTCTCCAATCGCGAAAATAGCTGGATCCTCGGTCCGCGCCGACAAATCCACCACGATCCCACCGTCGCACGCCAATCCCGCTTCACGCGCGATCTCCTCGTTCGACACCGCGCCGACGCCGATCAAGGCCGCGTCGCACGGGATCAGCCGCCCGTCGGCCAGGCGCACGCCGGTTACCTGACCGTCGGCCCCCTCAAGCCGGTCGACACCCGCGGAAACCTCGATCGTGACGCCCTGCCCCCGATGATACGTCTCGAAGAAGTCGGACAGTTGCTGGCAGGCGACGCGCGCCAGAACCCGGCTTTCCCGCTCGATGATGATGGCTTCCGCCCCCAGCCCGCGCGCAGACGCGGCCGCTTCCAGCCCGATATACCCGCCGCCGACCACCGCCAGCCGCTTGCCCGGCCCCAGCGCGGCTTTCAGTTGGTCGGCGTCGGCCGCCGTACGCAGTTCCAGCACCCCGCCCAGCTCAATGCCGGGGATCGGCAAACGCCGCGCCCGCGCGCCCAGTGCCAGAATCAGAAAATCGTACGGCACCGTCTCACCCGTTCCCAACGACACCGCCTTCGCCGTTCGGTCGATCCCGGTCACGCTGGTGTTCAGCCGCAGGTCGATGTTCTGGGTCGCGTAGAATTCCGCCGGCCGCAGCGCCAGACTCTCAGCCGATGCCTCCCCCTTCAGCCAGGCTTTCGACAACGGCGGACGCTCGTATGGCGGGATCGGTTCGTCGCCGATCAGGGTGATAAAACCCTCGAAGCCAAGCTGGCGCAGCATCGCGGCGGCGGAGCCTCCGGCGTGTCCAGCCCCAGCGATCACGACGCGCGGCAGGGTATCGCTCATGACAAAAATCCTTCTCAGGCCGCCATGGGCGGCACGCGTTCATGCCAGTCGGTCGCGGTCTGGTATGCCCACCCGATGCGCAACGCCATCGCCTCCTCATACCCTGGGCAGACGATTTGCAGCGACAGCGGCAACCCGCCAACCGTGAAGCCGTTCGGCACCGCCAGCGCACACAGATCCAGGAAATTGACCCAGCGCGTCAGCATCCCCGGCGTGGTGTTTTGATCGACCGAGGCAACGGGGATCGCCGGTGTGACCATGGTAGGGGTCAGCACCGCGTCGAGGCCCTTGGTCGCCTCCAGGTAGACGCGCTTCAGCCGCTCCCGTTCCATCAACGCCGTCAGATAGTCGCGCGACGAGATCGACGCCCCCGCCCGCACCCGCGGCCGCACGTCCTCATCCAACGGCGACGCCGGATCGTCCACCAGATCGGCGAGCATCGCGTATGCCTCCGCCGACATGATCCGGCCGTTGATACCGCCGAGGTCGGCGAGGCGCATCGGCAGCAAGACATCCACGATCTCGGCCCCCAGCGAGGCCAGAAAATCGACCGATCGGTCGTAAGCGGCCAACACCTCCGCATCCACGCCGATACGTTCGGCCACGGGGAAACGCCCGAGGCGCAGACCCTTCACCCCGCGCCGCAGTGTGGGCCAAGGGTCGCAATCCTGGTGCCCAGCCGTGCGTGGGTCCAACGGATCGGCACCTTGCAACAGGCAAAACAACGTCGCCGCATCCTCGACGCTCCGGGTGATCGGCCCCGGCGTGTCCAATGTCGGGCTGAGCGGCAGCACGCCATGAACGCTAATCCGCCCAATGGTGGTTTTCAGTCCGGTGATGCCGTTCCACGCCGCGGGTATGCGCACCGATCCCCCGGTGTCCGTGCCAATCCCCCACGGCGCGAGCCGCGCCCCAACCGCGACGCCCGTCCCGCTGCTGGACCCGCCCGGCGTGCGATGCGTCGTCGCGTCCCAGGGATTCCACGGCGTCCCGAGGTGCTGATTGGTGCCCCAGCCGCCATAGGCAAATTCCACGGTGTGCGTCTTGCCCAGGACGATCATGCCGGCCGCCACCAGCTTCTGATAGAGCGTGGCCGTGGTCGTCGCGACGCGGCCCTTCCACGCGGCAGTGCCGCCCATCGCCACCTTGCCCTCGATCTCCACCAGATCCTTCACCGCGATCGGAATGCCGTGCAGCGGTCCAATCTGGTGGCCAGAGCGAATGGCCTTATCCGCGGCCTCGGCGGCCAGCCGAGCTTCCGCCGCATGCACCGAAACATACGCCTGGAGCTTGGGCTCCAGCCGAGCGGTGCGGATCAGACAATCCTCGACCAGATCGATCGGCGACAGACGGCCGGCGGCGATGTCGGCCGACAACCGATGAACAGGCAAAAACGCGGGGGACGGCATGGCTCGCTCCGGCTTGTTGCTGCCATCCTGGCAGCCTCGGCCCTCGGGTCAACCTACTCCCCCGACAGCTCCCGCCGCCGCCGGTCGAGTTCCTCGCTATACCGGCGCAACGCATGCGCCTCGGTGAGCAAACCAAGCACCTTGCGGGTCTCGACGCTTTCCACCACCGCGAGTGCATCGCTTTCGGCGCTTTCGAACATCGCCACCGCTTCCTTGATGGTCATCTGCGGCAACAGAACGGTGTCTGTGTGGTGCAGAATCAGCGCCACGCGATGGCCGTCGTCGGTGTCCGCGTAAACCTCCGCCGGCTGGACAATGCCCGCGTAGCGGTCCGCATCGTCCAGTACGACAACAATCTGCGCTGCTCCCAGCGGAAAGTCGCGCTTGAAAACCGCGAGCGACGTGTCCGCCCGTACCGTTCGTACCTCCCGCCGCATCATTCGGCCGACGGTCAGGTTGCGCATCCAGCCGATATCCACCGCACTGCGGATCGCTTCACCGCGCAAATGGAAGCGCCAGGTGGCAAAGGAGTAGCCAAACGTCCGCCGCACGGTCAGCGCGGAAACGACGCAGGCCGCCAGCACGGCCGCGGTCATGGGCAAGCTACCGGTGGCCTCCAGTGCCAGGAAGCCCATGGTCAGAGGTCCGCCGATGATACCGACGGCGAGGGCGCTCATGCCCACGAGCGCAC
The DNA here is from genome assembly GCA_903924985.1 of uncultured Acetobacteraceae bacterium. Classification (GTDB taxonomy): domain Bacteria; phylum Pseudomonadota; class Alphaproteobacteria; order Acetobacterales; family Acetobacteraceae; genus Rhodopila. The sequence continues at coordinate 9,746 of CAIYDT010000145.1, read as the reverse complement.
AGACGAGGGGAGAAACCGCGTGCGCCGTCGTAACCGCCGCCATGGCCGCGGCGAACGCCTTGCCCAGGAGCGCCCCCAAAAACAGCGACGCGAAGAACAACCCGCCCCGGAAGCCGGAGCCGATGGAAATCGCCGACGCGACCGCTTTCAGCACCACCAGAATCGCGAGATAACGGAAGGGGTATGCAGCCCCGAATACTACCCCTAAGGCGCCATGGCCGGACGACAGCACCGCGGGGGTGTAGAGCGCCAGCAGCCCGACCGCGAGGCCGCCGATCGCGGGGCGTAGCCACGGCGCGACACGGCTTTTGCGGAACAATTCCTCGGTTACCGTCACGCCGCGCATGATCGCGATGCCGACCAGGGCGCACAGCATGCCCAGGGCGAGGATCGGGATGTAGTCCAGTGCCTCGATCCGCGTCGGTACCATGACATCGAGTTCGAACTGGGAACCGCCCAGCGCATGCACCACGGCGACGGACACGATGGCCGCGACCGCGACCGGGGCGAAGGTGCCCAGCGAGTAGGTACCGATCACCAACTCGAACGCATAAAAGGCGCCGGTCAGCGGCGCGTTGAACGCCCCCGCGATGGCGGCGGCCGCGCCGCAGCCCACCAGCAGCCGCAGATCGTTGCGCCGCAGCCGGAATCCGTACCCCCAGCGGGAGGCGATGGCGGATCCGATCTGTGTGTACCCGGCCTCCAGCCCAATGGACGCACCGACCCCGTTGGAGATGATGGTCTGCAGCACCACGATCAGGCTGCCACTCAGCGACATGCGACCGCCAAACAGGGCATTTGCTTCGATTGGGTCGACCGTCCGCCGGCGGAACACTTTGCCGATGCCCAGGGTGATCAGACCCAGCGCCAGGCCGCCCACCGCCGGAATCAATACCGTCCGCCACGGATCGAGTTCTACCATGGCGCTCAGCCGTTCCGCGTGGCCAATCTTGAAAAGAATTTCGTGAATGAACTGGGTCGCTTCAGTCATCAGCCAAACGGCGACGCCCGTGAAAAACCCAGCAAACGCCGCCAGCACCACCAGCCAAATTTCATCGGTCCGCACCAACGCCCGCAACACCTGCGGCGCGTGCAACACGACATTGCTGAACGGACGCCTGTGCCGTTTGACGGCATGGTGAGGCGGGGCGTCCTTTTGTGCTTTGGCCGCACCTTTCCCCTGGAGCGGCGCGCCGGGGGCGCCCGCCAAGGTGGTATCGCCAGAAGGTGCCGACATACGCGATGCCCAGCGCGGCCAGAGGAAGCTCAAGACCCCTTTTGCTACGAGCTTGCGCCTGGGGCAACGGGTTCCAGCGACCTGGCCCGGGATTGCGGCAAAATTATTGTTGCACCAATCCTTAAAGACCGCGTTCCCGCTTGGTCGCGGCGAGGTCGTCCTCAATGAATGCCCGCACGACATCCACGAAGGGCCCGTGCGGAACAAAACCGAGTGCGCGGGCGCGTTCCGCGGTGAAAGCAGAGGGCCAGGTTCCGACGATCGCGGCGATGGCGGGATCCGCCACCCGGCGCACCAAAGCGGAGGAACCGAACCGAACTTCGTCCATCGCGCGCAACATGTCGCCCACCGTCGTGCTGATTCCGGGTGGGCTGAGGCTGCGGTCCAACCCCATCGCGCCCGTATCCATGGCCCCGGCGTGCAGCAGCCAGTCCACCGCTCGGCGTGGGCTGCACACCCACACCGCGAAATCGTCCGGTACCGGCAGCTCCGCTTCCAGACCCAACAAAGGCTCCCGGATAATGCTGGAGAAAAATGAACTCGCTGCTTTGTTCGGCCGGCCAGGGCGTACCACCACAGTAGGAAGGCGCACCGACACCACATCCATGAACCCGCGGCGGGAGGCATCCGCGAGAATCAGCTCCGCGGCCGCCTTTTGCGCGCCGTAGCTGTTGCCGGGCACCTGTCTGGCGTCATCCGGCAGCGTGTCCGCCTGCGTCGCGCTGAAGCTTGCCACCGAACTCGTGAACACCACCCTGGGCGCTTTAGCGCCACCAGCAACCAGCCGCCGGCAGGCATCGACCACGGCGTCGGTGCCGCGCAGGTTCACCCGGCGGCCAAGTTCGTAATCGGCCTCGGCCTGCGCACTGACCACGGCCGCGAGGTGGAAGACAACATCGGTACCCTCCGGAATGGCGGCCTCCGGCAAATCGACGACATCCCCGGCCAGTGCCGTAACGGGAAATGGGGCGTCCGGCGCGGGCGGCGGGGCGACGTCGAACAAAGTCAGGCCGGCAATCGGCCGGCCGGCATACGTTCCCTGTTGCGCCAGGCGGTTGGCAATCCTGCGACCTAAAAAGCCGCCGCCGCCCAGGATGGATATCTTCATCGCGGTACTCCGTTCCGGGTTTCACGATTGCACTCCCGCCCGATGCGGTCCACCGTTCAAGCATGCTCACGCCACGCACCATCCGTGTATTCGCCAATCCCCGTCACGGCGTCCCAGGCGTCGTCGTGCTGCCGACCGCGGGATTCCGGCGCGCCAAAGCGGAAATCATGGCCTGGGAGGGCTATGCCCCGACACCGCTGCGAGATCTGCCAACCTGGGCGGAAGCCGCTGGGGTCGAACTCATCCGGATGAAGGATGAGGCAACGCGCTTCGGACTCGGCAGTTTCAAAGCCCTCGGCGGCGCCTATGCAGTCGCCAATCTCCTGGGTGAAGCGCTTGCTCGGAGCGGTGTGGCACGATCCGTAACCTCCGCCGATCTGGCAGCGGGCCGGTACCGCACCACGACTGAGGGCATGACCGTTACCTGCGCCACCGACGGGAATCACGGGCGATCGGTTGCCTGGGGTGCCAAACGCTTTCACTGCCGCTGCGTCATTTTCGTGCATGAGACCGTCAACCAGCCGCGCGTGGACGCCATTGCCGCCTATGGGGCGGACGTTCGGCGTGTCCCTGGCACCTACGACGATGCGGTCCGAGCAGCCGCTGTTCAGGCAGAGAAGGAAGGTTGGCTGGTTGCGTCAGACACCTCCTGGCCGGGCTACACCGAGGTGCCGCGGGACATCATGCAGGGTTACCGCATCATGGCGGATGAGGCCGCGGACCAATGGGCCGGCCCCCCTCCAACCCATGTGTTTGTCCAAGGCGGCGTCGGCGGTGCGGCCGCGGCGGTCTCGGTGCATCTGCGGCTCCGCTTCAATCCTGTGCCAAAGCTCATCGTGGTAGAGCCCGACCGCGCTGCCTGTCTGCTCGCAAGCGCGGAGAATGACGGGTTAGCGGCGATCGGCGGCGATCTCGATACAATCATGGCCGGCTTGGCTTGCGGCGAACCGAGTCTGCTGGCGTGGGAGGAATTGGGCCGGTCGGCAGCGGCCTTTATGGCCATACCGGATGAATCGGCGGCGGAAACGGTGCACATCCTGGCGGATCAGGGGATTGTCGCCGGTGAGTCTGGTGTCGCTGGTCTGGCTGGATGTATGTTGGCGGCGACGGACCCGTCGGCGCGGCACGTACTGGGACTGTCCCCAGAGAGCCGGGCGCTGGTATTCAATACCGAAGGGGCGACCGGAATTTAAACGCACTGCAATGCTTCTTTACGATATGCCGCACAGCATCACATTTTTGTCAGATGCTAATCGAACACCGCTTTTGATAGAAGTATGCTAACGAGAGTGATCGGTTTCCACCGGGTGTCGAAGGGAGGGAGCAACGATATGCGCGGAAGATGGGTTATCGTCGCGGCGCTGGTTCTGGTGGTCGGGGGCTACCTCACCTACCCGTTCGTCACCCTCTATCAGCTCCGTTCCGCGGTACGCGGGGGCGACGCCACGGCTCTGTCCCGTTTGATCGATTGGTCCTCCGTACGGGAAGGCATCAAGGAAGACATCTGCGACCTCGTGCTGGATGAACCAGGCGATGTCGCCAAGAAGGGCCAGCTACCAGCCTTCGGCGCGTCCTTCGTGCGGGGCGTGACCGGCAACTCTGTCGACCGCGAATTCACCGCCGAGGCGTTGGCCGGGATCGCTCGGCCATCGACCCCCTCGAATGACGATGCTTCGGTCAGCTGGGCATTCTTCACTGGCCTTGCCCAGTTCGCGGTCAACGTCAGCATCGCGGGCCAGGCTGAACCGATCAGAGCCGATATGGAACTGACCGGTCTGCACTGGAAGGTCGTACGGATCTGGCTTCCGGCAGCCCTGCTCGCGCGAGGCCACTGGACCGCCTGATACCAACCGGCATCGAAACCGGTGCACTGCTCCCGTGAGGTTAAGCTTTCGGCTTCGGCGCTTCCACTGGTCCGCCGGCTTTTTTCCAGGCACCAAACCCGCCCTCGATATGTGCCACGTTCTCCAGGCCCATGTCCTGCGCGGTCTTCGCGGCCAGAGCTGAGCGCCAGCCGCCGGCGCAGAAGAACACGAACCGCTTGGGTTCGGTGAACACCGGCTTGTGGTATGGGCTTTCCGGGTCGATCCAGAATTCCATCATGCCGCGCGTGCACGGGAATGCGCCGGGCATCCGGCCCTCCCGATCCAATTCGCGGGGGTCGCGCAGATCGACGAACAGGACGTCCGGCTGGCCAACCAGCTTGATGGCCTCTTCCGGCGTGTACGTCTGAATTTCGACGTTCGCTTCGGCGAGCAATTGTCGAAAACCTTTTTTCAGTTTCATCGTGGGTCTCCGTAGGGTCGTCCGATGGTATAATCTTCCGCCCTTCGCGTCTCCTATGCCATACCGCGACGCGACAGGGGCGGAGGAGTAAGAACAACCATGCGACAGGATGGGAACGCCGTAGACTGGTTCCTGGACCGCCACGTCCGGGAGGGACGCGGCGGCAGGACCGCATTTACCGATCCCTCGCGGTCGATCTCCTACGCGGATCTGGCGCGTGAGTCCGCCTGCTTTGCCGGGGCGCTTGGCAGCGCTGGGATTGGGCGGGAACGGCGGATTGCGCTGGTCATGCTGGACACCGTCGATTTTCCCATCGCGTTTTGGGGGGCGCTCCGGGCCGGTGTGGTCCCGGTGCCGATCAACACGCTCTTAACGCCGGAAACAACCGAATACATCCTGCGGGATAGCAGAGCGGAAGCGGTGGTGGTGGCGGAACCGTTGGCGGGGACGCTGCCGCGCGTGCCGGGCGTGCGGGTGATCGTGGCTGGCGGCGCCGAATTCGCGGACTTCCTGGCCAACGGGTCGGATAACACGGCTTCGGTCGCTGTATCGCCGGATGAAGTCGCGTTTTGGCTGTACTCCTCGGGTTCCACGGGCGCACCGAAGGGCGTGCGGCACGTTCATGGCAGTCTCCGCTTCACGGCTGAGACTTACGGCGCGCAGGTGTTGGGGATCGGACCGGACGACGTCATGTTCTCCGCGGCCAAGGCGTTCCACGCCTACGGGTTGGGGAACAGCCTGACGTTTCCCATGGCTGTCGGGGCATCGTCGGTGTTTCTTCCGGGCCGGCCGACACCCGATGCCGTGTTGGAGACTATGCGCCGGCACCAGCCGACGATGTTCGGGGGTGTGCCGACGCTGTATGCCGGGTTGCTGGCCAATCCTTTCATCGGGTCGGGGGCTGGGTCGGACAGACTGCGGCGCTGTATTTCGGCGGGGGAGGCTTTACCGGCCGATATCGGCCACCGCTGGAAATCCATGGTGGGTTTGGACATCCTGGACGGTATTGGCTCCACGGAGATGTTGCACATCTTCTTGAGCAATACCCCTGAGGATATTCGCTACGGCACCAGCGGGAAGCCAGTACCTGGCTATGATGCTGTGGTTATGGACGAACACGGCCATCCCGTCCCGAATGGCGAAGCCGGGGAACTGGTCGTGCGGGGTGCCTCCGCTGCTGACGGGTACTGGAACCGGCGGGACAAGACCCGCAGAACCTTCCAAGGCGAATGGACCCACACGGGTGACACCTACATCCGCGATGCCGATGGCTATTTCCGCTATCAGGGCCGCGGCGACGAAATGCTGAAAGTCAGCGGCGTCTGGGTCTCGCCATTCGAGGTGGAGGAAGCGTTGATCTCCCATCCCTCCGTGCTGGAAGCTGCGGTGGTGGGACACGAAGACCACGACGGGCTGACCAAACCCAAGGCCTTCGTGATCCTGCGCGATACGGAATCCGATCGGGACGCTTTGTCCGAAGCGCTGAAGGCACACGTCAAAAACCGTATCGGCGTGTGGAAATACCCCCGCTGGATCGAGTTCACCGACAGCCTGCCGAAAACCGCGACGGGCAAAATCCAGCGTTTCCGGTTACGGCAGCCGTGAACAATCTTCTTCTGAGCTCGGGACGGATCGAAACTGGCTGGCGGGGCCCGCCTCCGGAGCAAGCGCCGACTCTGGTGTTGCTGCACGAAGGTCTGGGCTGCGTGAAACTGTGGCGGGATTTCCCGGCTGTGTTGCAAGCAGCGACCGGATGCGGGGTCTTCGCATACTCCCGCTTCGGATACGGCGGCTCCGACCCGATAACGCTACCCCGCCCGATGACCTACATGCACGATGAGGCCATGGAGGTATTGCCGGAGGTTCTGGACAAAACCGGTATCCGGCGCGCCGTGTTGATCGGACATTCCGACGGTGGCTCCATCGCCGCGATTTATGCCGGTGGAACGCAGGATACGCGGCTGGCCGGCATTGCGATGATGGCCGCGCATTTCTTCGTGGAAGACCTGAACGTCGCCTCCATCGCGCAGATCAAGGTCGCGTATGAGACTGGGGATTTGCGATCCCGCCTCGCGCGGTATCACAGCGACGTCGATGGGGCGTTCTACGGCTGGAACGGTGCCTGGCTCGACCCCCGTTTCCGGAGATTCGATATCACCGGATATCTGGAAGCTATCCGGATACCAGTGCTGGCACTTCAGGGTTCCGACGATCCCTACGGGTCCGACGAACAACTGCATGTCCTGGATCGCCATACCCGCGTGTCGACCGAAACCCGATTGATCCCGGGGGCGCGTCACTCTCCGCACCTGGAAGTTCCGGAAGAAACCTTGTCCGCCATTGTCGCTTTTGTTCGGGAATGCTTTGCATGATCGATTTTCAAACCGATCCCAGCCGCTACAAGCATTGGAAGTTGGCGTTCGATGGACCAATCGCCACGCTGTCGATGGATGTCGACGCTGACTCGCCCCTGCTGGGCGGGTACGAACTCAAGCTGAATTCCTACGACCTGGGCGTCGATATCGAGCTTGCGGATGCCGTTCAGCGTCTTCGGTTTGAGCACCCCGAAATACGCACCGTCATCCTGCGTTCCGCCAAGGAAAACGTGTTCTGCGCCGGTGCCAACATTCGCATGCTCGGCAAGGCCACCCACGGGCACAAGGTCAACTTCTGCAAGTTCACCAACGAAACCCGCCTGGCGATCGAGGACGCCAGCGCAAATTCGGGCCAGCGATACCTTGCGGCAATCAGCGGCAGTGCGGCAGGCGGCGGGTACGAACTGGCCGAGGCCGCGGATCGTATCATGCTGATCGATGACCGTAGGTCTTCGATTTCGTTGCCTGAATTGCCCCTGCTGGCCGTCCTGCCAGGCACCGGCGGGCTTACGCGCCTGACCGACAAACGCAAAGTCCGGCGCGATCTGGCCGATGTTTTTTGCACCACCGAAGAAGGTGTACGCGGCAAACGGGCTGTCGATTGGCGTTTGGTCGATGAGGTCGTCCCTCCCTCCATTTGGGAAGCGCGGGTGCGCGCGTGCGCGTTGGCCATGGCCGCGGAGTCCGATCGGCCCAATGGCCCCGGAATCGTATTGCCAACGTTGGATCGCGTCATTGGCGAAACCGCGATCGCTTACCGCTACGTCCAGGTCCAATTGCTGCACGCCGAGCACCGGGCGGAAATTCTGGTGCGAGGGCCAACGGAAATCGGCGGGATCGGCACCGATTTCTGGGCTTTGGTCATGGCGCGCGAACTGGACGATGCACTGCTGCATCTCCGGCTCAACGAACCGGAACTCGGCCTGATCGTATTCCGCTCAGCGGGCGACCCGGAGAAGGTGCTGGAAGTGGACGCCATGCTGGAGCAGCACAAGGACAACTGGCTGGTCCGGGAAATCCGTCTCTATCTGAAGCGCGTCTTCAAACGGGTAGACATGATGTCCCGCAGCCTTATCACCTTGATCGAACCGGGAAGCTGCTTCGCCGGATCCCTCGCGGAACTCGTCTTCGCGGCGGATCGTGGCATCATGTTCAGCGGGAAACGCAGCGGCGATAACAAAAGCCCAGCGGCCCTGCACCTGTCCGCGCTGAACTTCGGTGCGTATCCCATGGGCAACGATCTGACCCGTCTGCAAACCCGTTTTCTGGGCGAGCCCGATAGCGTGAAAAAGGCCGAAGCCGCCATCGGCCAACAACTGACTGCCGACGACGCCGAGGAAATGGGTCTGGTCACCTTCGCCTACGACGACGTCGACTGGAATGACGAGGTCCGGATGTTGTTGCAGGAACGTGCCTCCTTCTCCCCTGATAGTCTGACCGGTCTGGAAGCCAACCTCCGCTTCGCCGGACCGGAGACCATGGAAACCCGGATCTTCGGACGCCTGACCGCCTGGCAGAACTGGATTTTCCAGCGGCCCAACGCCGTGGGCGAAGCCGGATCGCTAAAACGCTATGGTTCCGGCCAACGCCCCGACTTCTCCATCGAACGCGTCTGACACAGAAGGATGGCCCCAATGCCCGATGGCTCCATAATCGATTACGATGGCCTGATCCCGAACAATGTCGGCCTGAACGAAGACCTTCGCGTGCGCAAAGCGCTGGAGGTCTGGCACCCCGGATACATCGACTGGTGGAAGCAAATGGGTCCGGAGGGGTTCCAGGACTCGCTGGTCTACCTCCGCACCGCCGTTGGTGTCGGCAGCGAAGGTTGGGCCAGGTTCGACTTCGTCCGCATGCCCGAATACCGCTGGGGCGTATTGCTGGCGCCGCAAGTCGAGGGCCGGGTTATTCCCTTCGGTGCCCACAAAGGCGAGCCCGCCTGGCAGGAGGTTCCCGGCGAATACCGAGCGATGCTGCGCCGCCTGCTGGTCATCCAGGGCGACACCGAACCGGCATCGGTCGAACAACAGCGCCACCTCGGGGCCACAGCGCCATCTCTCTATGATCTGAGAAACCTGTTTCAGGTGAATGTGGAGGAAGGCCGCCACCTCTGGGCCATGGTCTACCTGCTACAGAAATACTTCGGCCGCGATGGGCGGGAGGAAGCTGAGGACCTCCTGAAACGCCGCTCCGGTTCCCAGGACAGCCCTCGCATGCTCGGTGCCTTCAATGAGCGCACGCCGGATTGGCTTTCCTTCTTCATGTTCACCTTCTTCACCGATCGCGACGGCAAGATGCAGCTCGCGGCTCTCGCGCAATCCGGTTTTGACCCCTTGTCCCGCACCTGCCGCTTCATGCTGACCGAGGAAGCGCACCACATGTTCGTGGGCGAAACCGGCGTGCAGCGGGTCATCCAGCGCACCTGTGAGGCGATGAAAGCGGCAGGCATCGACGATCCCTACGACATTGAGCGCGTGCGCGCGTTGGGCGTGATCGATCTGCCGACCATACAGAAGAAGGCCAATCTGCATTTCTCCCTGACGCTCGACCTATTCGGTAACGAAATCAGCACCAACGCCGCCAACGCCTTCAATTCGGGTCTGAAGGGCCGCTATCGCGAGGACCGCCTGACCGACGACCACCAGCTTTTGACCGCGGCATATCCGGTGCTGCGTCTTAAGGACGGGGTCGTCAAGCTCGACGACGCGCCGGCGTTATCCGCGCTGAATATGAGACTCCG
>CAIYDT010000144.1 GCA_903924985.1 uncultured Acetobacteraceae bacterium | reverse complement strand
GGCCGGCGTCAGCCCGGCGGCGCCCTATCGCCATTTCCGCGATGCGGATGCGCTGATTGCCGAGGTCGCCGTTCGCGGCTTCGACCGCTTTTCCGAAGCGCTCAGCCGAGCTTGGAACGACGGAAGACCGGATCCTGTTCGGGCTTTTGAAAATCTGGGCCGTGCCTATCTCGCGTTCGCTCGGCAGGAACCGGCGTACTATGCCGCGATGTTCGAAACCCGCATCGCGGCCGAGGCCCATCCCGGCCTGCAAATTGCCGGCGACCGCGCCTTCGCGGTACTGAGGGATGCCAGTGAGCGGCTGATCGCCGATCTGCCACCGCAATCCCGCCCGCCGGCATTGATGATGGCGCTGCACATCTGGTCGATGGCACACGGTATCGCGTCGTTGTTTGTGCGCGCCGACCCGTCGCGCCGCAAACTGCCGATGTCGCCTGAGGACCTGCTGGAGGCCGGGGTGCTGCTATATCTGCAAAGTCTGGGTTTGGCGGGGGCAAAAAAAACCGGCTGACGGTTCGCGGAAATGCTTGACGGTCGACCTCCTAAACCATAATGTAAATGTGTCTTACATTCACATGAGGCGGCAATGGTCAACACAGGGAACCAACAAGCCTATGCGAGCGCCGCTTGGGGCGGTCCGCCACAACCTGCTGCGAACTCCTTTGGGAACGCCCCCTTCGGAAATACCTGGGGCGGACCGCCGTTCTGGCACCCCGCTGGTCTCAGCCGCCCCCTAGGAATCCTCGCTATTGTCATGGGGTTTGTGTTCTGGTGGCCGGTTGGACTGGCCCTGTTAGTTTTGATGAAATGGAGTGGACACATGGGATGCTGGGGATGGCGCCAACGGCGCGACTATGCCAACGCGGGCTGGCAACAAACGCCATTCCAGGGTTGGTCGCCATGGAAGGCCTGGAACCCGCAGCCCGACGCCGGGCAAGCGCAAGCAGGGCCGACCAGCGGGAATCATGCTTTCGATGAATACCGCGGCGCCACCCTGCGCCGGCTCTAACCCATTTTTAACACGAAAACTGCAATATTACGCAATGAATAACGACAACATATTGATTTATTGCATTATTATTTGCGGCTCTAATTGTAGTGCCATAATTACATAGAGTTCCCTTGACGCCGGTCGCCGCTCCGCCTATCCTCCCCAGCATGTTCATCCGCAAAACCGCCACCCGAAATAAATCGGCCAACGAATCCTACGTCACCTTTCGCCTCGTCGCCTCCCAACGCACTGGCAAGCAGGTCCGCCAGATCACCCTGCTCAACCTCGGCCGCCAGTTCGACCTGCCCCAGAAGGACTGGCCAAGACTGTGCGCCCGGATCGACGCCTTGCTCGCCGGTCAGGCCGGCATGATCCCAGAACCCGAAGCCATCGAGGCCCTGGCCCAACGCTACGCCGCCCGCCTCATCGCCGCCCATCCAGGCCCAGCTTCAACGGCCGCGGCCACGCAACCGGCACTTGCCGCCGTCCCGGCCGTGCCAGACCCGGTTTACGCGGAAGTCGACATCGTCTCGCTGCAACTCACCCGCCCCCGCTCCGTTGGGGTCGAAGCCGCCGGCCTTGCCGCCATGGACTGGCTGGGCATCGACCCGATGCTTGCCGGCCTCGGCTTCAACGGCGTGCAGCGCGACGCCGTCGCCGGCCTGCTGATCGGCCGCATGGCCGCCCCCGGCTCCGAACTGGCGACCGCGCGCTGGCTGCGCGAGCGCAGCGCGCTGGGGGAATTGCTGGGTGCGGACTTCGAAGCCATGCCGCCGATGCGCCTCTACCGTACCTCCGACCTGCTCGTGCGCCACCGCGACGCGATCGAGGATGCGCTGTTCAGCCGCATCCAGGACCTGTTCGGCCTGTCGGTCACCGTGACGCTCTACGATCTGACCAATACCTATTTCGAGGGCACCGCCGCGGAAAACACCAGGGCCGCCCGCGGCCGATCGAAGGAAAAACGCGCCGATTGCCCGCTGGTCACTCTCGGCCTCGTGCTCGACAGCAGCGGCTTCGTGCGCCGCTCGAAGATGTTCGCCGGCAACGTCGCCGAAAGCACCACCTTGGCCGAGATGCTGAAAGGCCTCGCCGCCCCCAAGGGCGCACTGATCATTATGGACGCGGGCATCGCCACCGCGGCCAACATCGCCTGGCTCAAAGAGCAAGAGTACCGCTACCTCGTGGTCAGCCGCGAACGCGGCCGCCAGTTCGATCCCGATCAGGCGGTCGAGACACTGACCGCGTCGAGCGAGACGATCCGCCTCCAGCGCGTGCTGAGCGAGGACAAACAAGAAGTCCGCCTCTATTGCCACTCTGCCGGACGCGAAACCAAGGAAACCGCGATCGCCGCGCGGCTCGTGACGCGGTTCGAGACCGGCCTCGCCACCCTGGCCGCCGGTCTGAGCAAGCCACGCGGGCAGAAGACGCTGGCCGCGATCCAGCAGCGCATCGGGCGGTTGAAAGAAAAGAGCCGCGGCATCGGCCAGCATTACGAGATCGTGGTGACCCCGGACGAGACCGGCAAAAACGCCGCTGCCATCACCTGGACGAAAACCCCGGTCGAGGGTTCGATGCTGACCCATCCCGGGGTTTATTGCCTGCGCAGCAGCGAAACCGCATGGGACGCGGCAACCCTGTGGCACACTTACACAACGTTGACCGACCTGGAGGCGGTGTTCCGCGGCCTCAAATCCGAACTCGGACTGCGGCCGGTATTCCATCACACCGAGGATCGTACCGAGGGGCATCTGTTCATCACCGTGCTGGCCTATCAACTGGTGCAAACCATCCGGCGCAAACTGGAGCTGGCCGGGGACCCGGTGTCCTGGACCCGGCTGCGCGAGATACTCTCGGTGCAGCAGCGGGTCACCGCGACGTTCCGCCAGCGCGATGGCCGCACCCTGCATGTCCGCAAGACCACCACCGCTGAGCCGGCATTGCGCCGGATTTACGAGGCTCTGGGCATCGATGCGAGCCCGGGAGGGGTGCAGAAAATGACGGTTTGAACCCAAGATGACGCGAGTGTAGTGCCACTCGGACAGCAAAAGAGGCGTAAGGCGCTGATAATTATGATATTATTTTGGTGGGTGTTAAACATGGG
>CAIYDT010000143.1 GCA_903924985.1 uncultured Acetobacteraceae bacterium | reverse complement strand
GCCCATACCGCCAGCCGCCAGTCCACCGGCGGTTTATCGTGCGAATGGTCGTGGTCATGATGGTGGTCGTGAGAGTGGCTCATGGATCAGCTCCGCCGTCGCGCTTGGGGGGCCTTTGTCGCGCACCCGCGGCTTTTCGGGAAGCCCCGGCCGCCATTCCAGGCTAAACCGCCACCCGCAAGGCAGCGGGACGGACAAATGGACGGATTTATCGTGCACGAACTGGCACCGGACCTGACGGTGCGCGTGACGCGGGCCATGCCTGACCTACCGGCGTCGTTGGACGCCGAGATCGAGCGGCTGTGGCGCCTGGCTTGCGAACGCGTGGAGGCCGGGGGCGCCGGGCGGATGTTCAACGGCCTCGTGTTCAGCATCGACCGCATCGATCCGCACACCATAACCGGGCATATGACGGAGTACCGCCGCCTCGTCGCGCAGATGGAGGATCACGGCCTGTTCCCCGCAATCGGCATTCGGTCGCTTTCCGCTTGCGGGGTGCTGCGCTGCGCCGGCGGGGTCGCGATCGGCCAGCGGCCGGCGGGCGCGATCTACCAGCCGGGCATGTGGCAGTTGGCACCAGCCGGCAGCGTCGACTCGCACGCCGCCACGCTGGACGGAACCGTGGATCTCGCCGGGCAGATTTTGCGCGAATTGGACGAAGAGGTTGGGCTGGCGGCGAATCAGGTCGGCCGGCCAATCCCGCTTTGCGTTGTCGAACACCCCGGCAGCCACGTCTCCGACTGCGGCATGGCGTTCAGCACCGATCTGGATGCCGAGATGGTCCTCGCCATCCACCGCGGCCGGGGCAACGGGGAATACCGGGAACTGCGGATCGTGCCCGACCGTGACATCCCCGCCTTCGTCGCCCAGGCGGGGGATAGTCTGGTCCCGCCGGCCCGCGAGTATCTGTTCCGCCTCGGCCTGCTGGATCAGGGGCTTTCGCCGCCGACCGGCCCTTAGAACAACCCCCATCTGGCGCACCCCTGAGCAATCCCCACGCGGCCTGCTGCTTCAGCCCAGCAGACCAGCGCCCGAGAAGCCACCAAATACGCCCAACGCGCATGTCAAAACCGAGACGCCCACCACGACCCAAAGGTACCAGCCACGAAGCCGGTGCTGCTCCGGCAAAGCGCGGATCGACAGTGCGATCAGGAACCCCAACACGAGCGGCAGCAGCAGCGCGTTCATCACCTGTACGCCGACGTTCAACGCCACCAGGTCTGGCCAGATCGCCACGATGAAGGCGCCGCCTCCGACGCAGACCGCGTACGCGCCATAGAACCATCGTGCTTCCAACGGGCGATATTCCAGAGACCTGCGGTAGCCCGTCACTTCCCCCAGCCCCCAGGCGAAGGCAAGCGAGCAGACGATCGCCGCGACCATCGCGGCGCCGAGGACACCCACGCTGAATACCAGCTTACCCGCGACGCTGCCCATGAAGGGGGTCAGCGCCTCGCTCATTTCGCCAACCGTGGTCAGGCTGGCATCCGGCTGCCGTACCCCGATTGTCGCCGCGCAGGCAATCAGCACGGCAGCCATCACAACTTGCGTGATCAACGCGCCCACGGCGGTATCCCAGCGCGCGGCGGAATAATGTTCGGGCCGGAGACGTTTATCCGCGATCGCCGACTGCTGGTAGAAAATCATCCAGGGCATGATCACCGCGCCGATGTTCGCCGCCGCCAGGTACACATAGTCCTTGTTATTGTAGGGGATGGTCAGACTGCCCTTGACGAGTTCGCCCAGATCCGGATGGGCCGCCCAGGCCACGATGAAAAAGGCCAATTCGAAAATACCGAGGCCGATCGCCAGCCGCTCCACCCGCCGGTAGGAACCGGTAAGGACCACCGCCAGCAGCGCTACGGCGGCGACCGTCAGGGTGGCGTACCGCGGCAGGCCATAAAGCTCCCCCACGCCGGCGACGCCGGAGAATTCCGCGACCAACGCACCCACCGTGGCGACGCCCAGACCCAGGACGGATACCCAGGCCGCGATGGGGCCAAACGTCTGGCGGATCAACTCGCCATGGCCGCGGCCGGTGAAAATGCCAAGACGGACCGTAAGTTCCTGAACCAGGTAAAGGATCGGCACGAGAATCAGTTGCAAGGCCAGCAGCCGGTATCCCCACTGGACGCCGCTCTGACCGGCGGTGATGACGCTGCCGACGTCGGTATCGGCGAGCATGACGACCATACCCGGCCCAAACACGGCCACAGCGCGCGCAATCCGGGTCGATCGCACGCCCTCAACGGTCACTTCGGTCATGGCGTCTCGTTCCTTCGGGTGCCCGAGCCACGCGCGGCGCGCCTGGTTGATAATGCGAATCATTCGCAACTGTTGGCTAAAGCACAATGCATCGACTGTCAAACCGCCCGGGCGTGAGCGGCGCCGTGGCAGCACTGGTCATAGCGCGCGACCGCGCTTGATTAACTAACCGTCCGGACGGTATAGTAACCCCATGACCGAGCCCAATGCCCAAACCCGCATCCTCGACGCCGCCGAATTGCTGGTCCGCACCCGCGGCGTCACCGGCCTGACGCTGGACGCCGCCGCGCACGCCGCCGGGGTATCCAAAGGCGGGCTGCTGTACCACTTCGCCTCCAAGGAGGCATTGCTGGACGCGCTGCTCAAGCGCCTCGCCGCCTTCATTCAGGAGGACTTCGAGGCCGGCGTCGCCGCCGAATCCGAAGGGCCCGGCCGGGTGGCGCGCGCGATGCTGACCTGGTCCCTCGGCCTGCCGCGCGATGAGACCAACGAGCGCTGCGACCGCGCGGCCGCCGTCTTCCTGGCCGCGTTCCATCACGATCCGGCGTTGCTGGACCCCGTGCGCGCCCAAGTGGCTCGGATGCGGGAGGCTGTAGCCGCCGATGGCCTGCCCCCCGGTCACGGCATGGCCATCATGGCCGCCGGGGACGGGCTATTCATGGCGCGCATCTTCGGCCTCTACACGCTGGAACACGACGAACGCCAGGCGGTGCACACCGCCCTATCCACCTTGTTGCGGCCGCAACCATGAAGCGCGGCCTTATGTTGGTCGGCATCGCGCTGGCCGCCGGGACCGGGGTTCTGGCCTGGCAGCGCATGTCCGTCGCCACACCCGCGTTGCCGGTTGTCGCTGCCACCCCCATCGGGGTCGGCGCACTGGGCCGGGTCGAACCGGCATCCCGCATACGCAAGCTGGCGCAGCCCGGCGGGTTCTCGGTCAACCGCGTCGAAACGCTGACCGTCACCGAAGGAGACCATGTCGAGGCCGGTCAAATCCTGGGCACCCTGTCCGACGCCGTGCAAAAAGACGCCGCCGTAGCGCAGGCCGAAGCCGCCGCCGCCGAGGCGCGCGCCACCCTTGCAAAGGTCAAAGCCGCTGGCCGGCCAAGCGAGATCGCCGAACAACACGCCAAAATCGCCAGCCTGATCGAGCAGGAGCGGATCACCCGCCTCGACGCCGAACGCGCCGAGCAACTCGTCCCCAGTGGCGCTGGCGCGCGCGCCACCGCCGAACGCAACCGCGCCGCCGCCGCTCGGGCCACCGCCGACCGAGCGGCGGCGGTGGCGCAGCTGGAAACTCTGTCGCACCCACGGCCCGAGGACGTGGCCGTCGCCGAAGCGCAGCTCCGCAGCGCCGAAGGCACGCTGGCGCATGCCAAAGCGGACGCCGCGCTATCCCGCGTTGTCGCCCCGATCGCCGGCACCGTGATCAAAATCTACACGCGGTCCGGAGACCTTATTGGCAATGACGGGCTGCTGGATCTCGCCGACCTGGACCACCTGGATGTAGTCGCCGACGTGTTCGAGACCGATCTTCCCCGCCTGCGCAGCGGTGCCATCGCCGACGTCATCGTGCCTGGCGACCCGAAGCGCTACCAGGCTTCAGTGCGGGAAATCGGCTGGATGGTGCGGCGTACGACTCAGGCTGGTTCCGACCCCGTCGCGGCGGTGGATGCGCGGTCGGTGGAGGTCCGACTGACCCTGGACGACGCCGGCAAGCTGGCGCTGCGCCAGCGCACTAACATGCAAGTGCAGGTGGCGATTCGGCCGTGACCCCATTCCTGCCCGTCCGCCTCGCGTGGCGGCAGTTACGCGCCGAACGCGCTCGGTTGTTCTCCGCCATCGCGGGGGTGATGTTCGCTTGCGTGCTGGTGTTCATGCAGCTGGGCTTTCGCAGCGCTTTGTTCGACAGCGCCACCGCCTTGCCGCAGGCCTTGCGCGGCGAGCTTTTCCTGATCCACCCACTGACCACCGCGCTGTTCCGGCCTGAATCGTTCCCTCGGGTGCGCGCCTACCAGACCTTGGCTGTGCCCGAGGTCGCGGTCGCCGTGCCCATCTACATGACCCAGGCGATCTGGCGGAATCCGGTCAACGGCAGCCATCGCGCCATCCAGTTGATCGGGTTCGACACCGAGGCCGGGGCCGTCAGCTTCCCCGGCCTGGCCGAATTGATTCCCGCTTTGAAGCGCCCGGATACCATCGCGTTCGACTGGAAATCCCGCCCGGAATTCGGCCCCGTTTCCGCCCTGCTGGCCGCGCACGGCCCCATCAAGGTGCAGATCGCCAACCGCGAGGAAGAAATCGTCGGCACCGTCGCCCTCGGTGCCAGCTTCGGCGCGGACGGCAACGCGGTGATGAACGAGACCAACTTCCGCCGCCTCGCCAAGGACCGGCAAACCGGCGACATCGATTTGGTGGCGCTGCGATTGCGCCCCGGGGCCGATCCGCTGACCGTGCAGCGTGCCCTGACCGCGCTGCTGCCTGGGGATGTGCGCGTGTTGACCCACGATCAACTGGTGGCGTGGGAGCGCAACTACTGGGAAACCGCCACCCCCATCGGCTTCATCTTCGCCTTCGGCAGCCTGATGGGGCTGATCGTGGGGATGGTCATCGTCTACCAGATCCTGTTCGCCGACATCGCCAGCCACCTGTCCGAATACGCGACGCTGAAGGCGATGGGGTTCTCGGCCGGCTACTTGCGGCTGGTGGTAATGGGCGCCGCCGCGATCCTGGCCGGGCTGGGATTCGTGCCGGGGGTACTGGCCTCCGCCGGGCTGTACGACGTGGTCGCCAAGGCCACGCTGCTGCCGTTGCGGATGCAGGCGGATCGCGGCTTGCTGGTGCTGGCGCTGATCTTCGGCATGTGCGCCGCCGCCGGGCTGCTGGCCATGCGCAAGCTGCGCGACGCCGATCCGGCGGACATGTTCTGATGGCGCTTCCCGTTCAGTTGTCCGGCGTGGGCTTCTCGTTTGGGGAAGGCGCGCTGCGCCGCCCCGTCCTGCGGGAGCTGGATCTGACCGTCGCGGCGGGGGAGGTGGTGCTGCTCACGGGCCCCTCCGGCAGCGGCAAGACGACCCTGCTGACACTGATCGGTGCGCTGCGGGCGATGCAGCGGGGCTGTTGCGAGGTGCTGGGACAGGAACTGATGGGCGCCCCGGAATCCGCCCGCGTGGCGCTGCGCCAGCGCATCGGCTTCATCTTCCAGAGCCACAATCTCCTGGGCTTCCTGACCGCCAGACAGAACGTGGCGATGTCGCTGGAGCTGCATGGCACTTTCGCCGATGACTCCGCGCGTCTGGCCGAGGCCGGCCGCATGCTGGCGCGGGTGGGGATGGAGGAATACGCCGAAGTCGTGCCCGCGAAACTATCCGGCGGCCAGCGGCAGCGGGTCGCCGTGGCGCGGGCGCTGGTCTCCGGCCCGGGGCTGATCCTGGCCGATGAGCCGACCGCGGCGCTGGACCGGCAGAGCGGGCACGACGTGGTGCACCTGATGCGCGATCTGGCAAAGGGCAGCGGTGTGCCGATCCTGCTGGTCACGCATGATCCCCGGATCCTGGACGTGGCGGATCGGGTGGTCGCCATGGAAGATGGGCGGGTTGTCGGGTGAGGTTGGGATAAGGGCCCCTCCCCGTCATGGCGGGCGACGAAGTCTTTCTTTTCCCGTCATGGCCGGATCGAGCCCGGCCATGACGGTTGAGGTTGGTAGATCACACGATTCGCTTATTGCCGCGCGCCGTCCCAACCGCGGTTTTGACCTTGACTGCGCGGCGTTTGGCATCGCGGTTATGTATGATGACGTAATAGTTGGGGATTATGCGGTCGATTTATTGGTCGAAAATCCGGCGCGGGTCGAACTGAAGGTCGTCAAGGCGCTCGACGCCATTCCTGCGGCTCAGTGCCTGAACGACCTGAAGGCAACCGGGCTGCCGATCTGTCTGCTGCTCAATTTCGGCCGCCCCCGGCTGGAAATAGGGAGCCTGATTTGCGGGTAGCCCAGGCAGGCGCCTCCCCACCGAAACATCGGTGTTTATCTGTGTTCATCTGTGGTTTATATTCTTTTGTAGCATGATTTTTTCCTTGATTCATTTTCCCGATTCCGCGCGGCCTGAAATTTGATTCATGATGCCGTCTGGGCAGGAGGCCGGCATCCATGGGAACCCCGCTTCCAGCCGTCGAGAGGGACACCGCACCCGACAATCCCCCTCCCGCCCCAAACCCCTTTGGCGCACCCCCCTCGACGTGCCTCCGGAAAACCGCGACCCTGTGCGATAAGGAGCCAGCCATGTCCCAGACCACCCTCCTGTGCGCCCCGCCGCCCGCCCTGTTCATGCCCCCAAAACAGCCCCCCCGCCCCGTCACGCGGCCGCTGAGGGTGGTGTCGGAGTACGAACCGGCCGGTGACCAGCCCGCCGCGATTGCCCAACTCGTCGAAGGCGTCCGCCAGGAAGAACGCGATCAGGTCCTCCTCGGCGTCACCGGGTCGGGCAAGACCTTCACCATGGCGAAGGTGATCGAGGCGGTGCAGAAACCCACCCTGATCCTGGCCCCCAACAAGACCCTCGCGGCGCAGCTGTATGGGGAGATGAAAAGCTTCTTCCCCGACAACGCGGTGGAATATTTCGTCAGCTACTACGATTATTACCAGCCGGAGGCCTACGTCCCTCGCACCGACACCTATATCGAGAAGGACGCCCAGATCAACGAACAGATCGACCGCATGCGGCACGCCGCCACGCAGTCCCTGCTGGAGCGCAACGACGTCGTGATCGTCGCCTCCGTATCGTGCATCTACGGTATCGGGTCGGTCGAAACCTACGCCAAGATGGTAGTGAAGCTGGAAGTCGGCGGCACCATCGACCGCGACACCCTGGCCAAGGCGCTGGTGAATTTGCAATACCGCCGCAACGACACCGCGTTCCAGCGCGGCTGCTTCCGGTTGCGCGGCGAGGTGGTGGATATTTTCCCCAGCCACTACGAGGACCGTGCGTGGCGGGTGTCGCTGTTCGGCGATGAGATAGAATCCATCTACGAATTCGACCCGCTGACCGGCGACAAGACAGCCGAGCTGCCGGAAATCACCGTCTACGCCAACAGCCACTACGTCACGCCGCGCCCGACGCTGACGCAGGCGATCCGCGACATCAAAATCGAGTTGAAAGAACAGGTCGAGGAACTGACCCGCCAGGGAAAGCTCCTGGAAATCGAACGCCTGACCCAGCGCACGACCTTCGATATCGAGATGATGGAGACCACCGGGTCCTGCAAAGGGATCGAGAATTATTCCCGGTACCTGACCGGACGGCGCCCGGGCGACCCGCCGCCGACCTTGTTCGAATACCTCCCCGAAAACGCCCTGCTGATCGTCGACGAATCCCACGTCACCGTGCCGCAGTTGGGCGGCATGTATCGGGGCGACTTCAACCGCAAATCCGTGCTGGCGGAATTCGGGTTCCGCTTGCCCTCCTGCATCGACAACCGCCCTTTGAAGTTCGAGGAGTGGGAGCGTTTCCGACCCATGACCGTGTTCGTTTCGGCCACGCCCGGCCCGTGGGAGATGGAGCGCACCATGGGCGTGTTCGCCGAACAGGTGATCCGCCCGACCGGCCTGATCGACCCCGTGACGGAAATCCGCCCGGTGGAGCACCAGGTGGACGACCTGCTCGCGGAATGCCGCACCATGGCGTCCCTCGGCAACCGCGTGCTGGTCACCACTTTGACCAAGCGCATGGCCGAGGACCTGACCGACTACCTCACCGAACACGGCGTGAAAGTCCGATATCTGCACTCCGACATCGACACGCTGGAACGCATCGAGATCATCCGCGACCTGCGCCTGGGCGCCTTCGACGTGCTGGTCGGCATCAACCTGCTGCGCGAGGGCCTGGACATCCCCGAATGCGGCCTGGTCGCCATCCTCGACGCCGACAAGGAAGGCTTCCTCCGCTCGGAAACCAGCCTGATCCAG
>CAIYDT010000142.1 GCA_903924985.1 uncultured Acetobacteraceae bacterium | reverse complement strand
GTCATGGCCGGGCTTGACCCGGCCACCTCCGGAAACGGTGGCACGTTTCGGTGCCTCATTGGCCTGAGGTGGTCGGGTCAAGCCCGACCATGACGACACTTATACAGATTCCCCCGCTTCATGCCCGCTCGCGGTCGCGAACAGCATCTCCTGCGGTGCTCTGACGTCCCCAACAGCGATAACCTCGATCCCCGCCGCGCGTAATGGCGCTGCCAGTGCATCGTTCGGCACGCGCGGTGTCGCATAAGTCACCAGCGCAACGCCCTCGATCGTCCGAACATCGCCGTTGTAGACGTTCACGATGTCCAAGTGGCCCTCAGCACACCCATCGCTCCATCGAGGCTCCGCCAGCGTCACCACCTCGATCCGCTGCTCCGCCATCCGCCGCAGAATCCCCTGGCGCGTGGTCATGGCCACATCGGTGGCGATGGTGTCGCGTGGCGTGACTATCACGACGTGGTCGAAGCGGGCGCGCAACGCTTCCGCGGCCGCATAGGTGGCCTCCGTGTGGTCCGCGTCGAACAGCACGGCCGTGCCGGGCTGGTGGCCTTCGTGACGGAGAACCTCGACCATGGCGGATCGCAAGTCGGGGACCCAACCTTCGGCACGCACGTCGGCCGGCAGCCAGTCCGGGGGGATCATGACCGATCCGCTCGCCAGGATCACGGCGTCGGGCCGCAGTGCGATAATCTCGGCTGCCGAAAC
This sequence comes from uncultured Acetobacteraceae bacterium, assembly GCA_903924985.1. Taxonomy (GTDB): domain Bacteria; phylum Pseudomonadota; class Alphaproteobacteria; order Acetobacterales; family Acetobacteraceae; genus Rhodopila. Next base: position 22,673 of record CAIYDT010000142.1, on the reverse strand, counting down.
CTCGTGTCCCAGTTCGAACCGTGCGCCCGCGCGTTTGGCCGCCACGGTTTGGTAATCGTAGATGGATGAAATGGTCTCGCCGCCCGGCAATTGCTCCCGCAGGTAAGCTTTGCCTCCGATCCAGTCGGAGGCGCCGAACACCGTCACGTCATGCCCGCGCGCGGCGGCGACCCAGGCGGCTTCCATACCGGATATACCCGCGCCCACCACCACAACCCGTTTCCGTACCACCGCTGGTATCGGAACGAAATCGACCTCGTCAGGCCGGCTGACGCGGGGATTGTTCACGCAGGCGATCGGCACATGCATCATGATGATCGCCGCCCAGCAGGTGTTGCAGGACAGGCAGTAGCGGATATCCCAGGTTCGGCCGGACGCCGCCTTGCGGGGCCAGGCCGGGTCTGCGACCAAAGGCCGGCCCAGTGCCACAAGCGAAGCCTCCCCGCGCGCCAGAATACCATCCGCCTCGGCTGGGTCGGTGATGCGCCCGAGCGCCATGAGCGGCACGCCGTTCAGCGAATGGCGCAGTTCGCGGATGGCGGGCATGTAGGGCATCGGCGGGCCATGGCGATCGGGCGTATGCATTTCGAGCGTGCGGGCATGTGCGCCGCCGGCGAAACAGACATAGTCGACATTTTTCGGACGCGTCAGCAGATCGGCCACGATCGCGGCCTGCGAGGGGCCAACGCCGCCAGGCAGCCCGTCGTCCACCGGAAGCTTCAGCCCGACGATGAAATCGGTGCCGCAGGCGTCGCGCAAAGCCGCCACGGCTTCCGCCACGAAGCGAACCCGGTTTTCCCAGGAGCCGCCGTATTCGTCCTCCCGCCGGTTGGACCAGGGCGAGAGGAACTGGTGGAACATGTGCCCATGCGCGCCGGAGATTTCGACGCCGGAGAAGCCGCATTCCTTCAAATGGACCGCCGACGCCGCGATTTCGGCCACCAGCCCCCGAATTTCCGCCGCCGTCAGCGCGCGCGGCACGGTCCAGGACAGATCGTCGGGCAAGGCGGAGGCGCCGATCGCCTCGGGGTTGCGGCCCGGGAAATGCCGCCCGCGGCCGGCGTCCTGGATTTGCCCGAGCAGGCGGCAGTCCTGGGATTCCACGGCATCGGCGAAGCGTTTCAGGCCGTCGGCATCGTCGCGCCGCCACACCTGGACGCGGGGGATCCCAGCCTGATGCCGCATCATCGCCAGCGGTTCGGTGATGGTCATAGCCGCGCCGCCAGCCGCTCGGTTTGCGTGATACTGGATCATGCGGTCGGTGGCGCGCCCGGCTGGGGTGGCATGCAGGCTCATGGACGCATGCACCACCCGGTTGCGCAGCGTCTTGCCAGCCAGCTGGAATGGGGTGAACAGGGCATGGAAGTCGGACATTGATGGGCGCTCCTCGGCTTAGCTATCCCCGTTGGGCGATCTTGTCTTGTCCCGCGGCCCGCGCCTAGGCTGACCGCCAAAGGAAGGAGGTAGGGCATGCTGAGCATCGAACCAACCGGACAAATTCTGGGCGCCACGCTGCGGGGCGTGGATTTGAAGCAGGCGCTGACCCCGCGCGACTTCGCCACCATTCTTCGCGCGCTGGGCGAATACGGCGTGCTGCGATTCCCCGGGCAATGGCTGGACGCACCGGAGCTGAAGGCGTTCTCGGCCCGGTTCGGGGAAATCCAGGTGCTGCGGGGTAACCCGAACCACGAACCCGGCATCCCCGAGGTCACTATCCTGTCCAACGTCACGAAAGACGGAAAGCCGATCGGCTCCCCCGACGCCGGCCAGTCCTGGCACACCGATATGACCTACTCCCAGGCCAAGGGCTTCGTAAATGTCCTGTCCGCCTGGAAAGTGCCGTTGCGCGAGGGCAGGCCCGTGGGCAGCACCGAGTTCACCAACACCCAGGCGGCGGCAGCCGGTTTGCCGCCGGAGATGGTCGCGCGCCTGACGGGGCTGACCGCCACCCACGATATCGAAATGTTCTGGGAATACATGCGCCGGGAGAAGGGCAGCAAGCGCCCGCCGATGTCGCCGGAGATGCGCGCGCAACGCCCGCCGGTGCATCATCCCGTGCTGATGAAGCACCCAATCACCGGGCGGAACGTCATCTACGTCAACCCCGGCTTCACGACCGAGATCGACGGGTTGCCGGCCGAGGAAAGCGCCGAACTGCTTAAAACCTTGCTCGATCACGTGTTCCAGCCGAAATACCGCTATGTGCATGACTGGGTGGAGGGCGATCTGCTGATGTGGGATAACCTCGGTTCCTGGCACATGGCGCGACCGGATTACGGGCCGGAGGAGTACCGGCTGATGAAGCGCTGCCAGGTGATGGCGGACAAGATCTTCGACCCGGCCTTCGTGCAACAGGCGCTGGCAGCTTAGTGTTCCCCCCCCCCGTCATCCTCGGGTCAAGCCCGAGGGTGACGGGAAGAGGGAATTTCGTGTTCTCATCCAATAAATAAAGGGAAACGATCATGATCGGCGAATCGACCGCCCCGTACTACGGCACCCAGTACCGCACCGACCCCTTCCTGAAGGCATGGCTGGCGAAACGCCCGACCGAGGCCGTGCTGGAGCCCGACCTGCCCATCATCGACCCGCACCACCACTTCTGGGATACGCCGCATCGCGGAACGTATTTTCTGCCGGACCTGCTGGCCGATATCGGCAAGGGACACAACATCGTCTCGACGGTGTTCCTGGAGTGCCAGGCGATGTACCGCAAGGACGGTCCGCCGGAAATGAAGCCGGTCGGGGAGGTCGAATTCGTCGCCGGCATCGCCGCCATGAGCGCGGCCGGCAACTACGGCCCCTGCCGCGTCGCCGAGGGCATTATCGGCCATGCCGACCTGACGATCGGTGCCCGCGTGCGTGACGTTCTGGAGGCGCAAATAAAAGCCGGTGGCGGGCGCTTCCGTGGCATCCGCTACGGTGTGTCCTGGGATCCGAATCCGGCGGTACAAAATTTTGTCTCCCGCTACGTGCCGCCGGGCATCTTGAAGGACCCGACATTCCGGGAGGGGTTTGCCCAGCTCGCGCCGCTAAAATTGTCCTTCGAATCCTGGCAGTACCACCCGCAACTACCTGACGCCATCGAACTGGCGCGGGCCTTCCCCGACACCACCATCATCCTGAACCATGTCGGCGGCGTGCTCGGCGTGGGGCCGTACTACGGGCGGCGGCAGGAAATCCTGACGTCCTGGCGTAAGGACATCGCCGAACTGGCGAAATGCCCGAACGTCAACGTGAAGCTGGGCGGGATCGGCATGACCTCCTTCGGGTTCGGATTCCACGACCGGGATTACCCGCCGACCTCCCAGGAACTCGCTGAGGCCTGGAAGATGTACATCGAACCGTGCATCGAAGCCTTCGGCGTGGATCGCTGCATGTTCGAGAGCAATTTTCCGCCCGACAAGCAATCCGGCGGCTACACCGAGTTGTGGAATGCGTTCAAAATTCTGACCGCCGGTTCCTCGGCCGCGGAAAAGAAAGCGCTCTACAGCGGCACCGCCGCTCGGGTTTACAAGCTGATCGCGCCCTAACGTCGGTATGGCGCACATCGGGCTACGCCTGACCCCCCACGGCCGCCTCCTGTTGGGGGCGGACGCGGATGCGCCTATCCTCGACGACCGCGTCGCCGAACGCCTGACCGAGGCGCTTGCCGCCGGGTCCGGGCCCGGACTGATGCAACTTGGTGCCGGCGAGGTCGGGCAGGCGCTGCCGCCGGTTTTCGTGTGGTGGCGGGACTTTGCGTCCCGCTATGTCGCGGCCCTGTGCCTGCTGACATCGGACGATTCGGTCCCCACGGTCCCGCCACCCACCGCGGCCGAATTGGCGGAACTGGTGCTGACCGCGCCGATGATGCCGGGGGCGGAGTATCTCACCGCGGATGTGCTGACCGCGCTGTGGCGGGAGATCGGGGCGGCGTTCGAACAAGCGGCCGGAATCGGGTTGCAGGCTTTCCTCAAACGCCTGAACCCCGCCTGGAACCTGGTCGGCCGCGTCCATTTCAACCTGGCGGAGAATAAGCGGGACCCCGACCTGCCCTTTGCCTTCATGGCGACCTACACCACCCGCCTGTCCGCCCAGGCCCGCGCGCAGCATGTGCCGCTGGGGCAGGCACTCAGGGAATACGCGGGCGCCGCGAACCGCGACAAACTCCTGTCGCTGCTGCTGCCGGTGCAGCGCGCGGCGGAAACCTGCGCCTGGCTGAAACCGGCGGTCGATGCCGGCGAAATCTTCCATCCGTTGCGCTGGAGTGCCGGCGATGCCGCCCGCTTCCTCGGCAGTGTGCCGGATCTGGAGCAAGCGGGCGTCGTCGTGCGCATGCCCGCCAACTGGCATGCCAACCGCCCGCCACGCCCCCAGGTCAACGGCACCGTCGGTGCTCGGGCCCCCTCGGCGTTGGGGTTGGACGCGGTGATGGACTTCCATATGGAGGTTTCGCTCGACGGTGAACCGCTAACCAACGCCGAAATTGGGGCCTTATTGGCCGGAACCGACACGTTGGTTCTGCTGCGCGGCCAGTGGGTGGAGGTCGATCGCGACCGCCTGGAAGCCGCGATGGACCGGTTCAAGGCCGCCGAAAAGCTGGCGGCACAGGGCGACCTGACCTTCGCGGAGGCGATGCGCCTGCTGTCCGGCGCCGCGATCGCGGGCGAGGACGCCGCCGACGTCGCCGCCGATTGGGCGCACATATCCGCCGGCCCGTGGCTGGAGGAAACGTTACGCGCCTTGCGTGCGCCGGGGGCGAACGGAGCGGACCCCGGACCGGCGCTGAAGGGCACGCTGCGGCCATACCAGAAGGCGGGGGTGGAATGGCTGCGGTTGCTGTCCGGCCTCGGGCTGGGGGCGTGCCTGGCGGACGACATGGGCCTCGGGAAGACGATCCAAATCCTGGCGTTGCTGCTTCTGCGGGCCAAGGACGCGAAAATGCCGAGCCTGCTGGTGGCGCCCGCCTCCTTGCTGGCCAATTGGGCGGGGGAGATCGAACGTTTCGCGCCAAGCCTGAAAGCCCGCATCGTGCATCCCTCGGCGATGACGGCGGAGGAAACGCGGCAGTTCGCGCCGGCCGATCTGGCCGACACCGATCTGGCCATCACCAGCTACGGCACACTGCTCCGGATGCCGGTACTCGCGCAGACCCAGTGGCGCTACGCGGTGCTGGATGAGGCGCAGGCGATCAAGAACCCCGGCGCCAAGCAGACCAAAGCCGTCAAGGCGTTGAAAGCCCGGGCCCGCATCGCCCTAACCGGCACGCCGGTGGAAAACCGGTTGGGCGATCTCTGGTCGATTTTCGATTTCATCAATCCTGGCTTGCTGGGAACCGCCAAGCAATTCACCAGCTATACCAAGGGGTTGGCCGACCGGACGCACAATCCCTACGGCCCGCTGCGGGAACTGGTGCGGCCCTACATCCTGCGCCGGATGAAAACCGACAAATCCGTCATCGCCGATTTGCCGGACAAGACCGAGGTCAAGGCGCATTGCGTGCTGTCCCGCAAACAGGCGGCGCTGTACGGCCAGACCATCTCCGATCTGGCCAAAGCGCTGGAAGACTCCGAGGGCATCCAGCGCCGGGGCATCGTGCTGGCGACGCTGATGCGGCTGAAACAAATCTGCAACCACCCCTCCCAATGGCTGAACGACGGCGTCTGGGCCGAAGAAGACAGCGGCAAATGGGCGCGCTTGCGGGATATCGCGGAGGTTGTGGCGTCCCGGCAGGAGAAGATGCTGGTTTTTACCCAGTTCCGGGAGATGACGGGGCCGCTGGCAACCTTCCTCGGCGGCATTTTCGGCCGGCCCGGGCTGGTGCTGCACGGCGAGACCGCGGTGAAAAACCGGCGGGAACTGGTGCGGACCTTCCAGGAAGACGAAACGGTGCCGTTCTTCATCCTGTCGCTGAAAGCCGGCGGATCGGGCCTGACGCTGACGGCGGCGTCCCACGTCGTGCATTTCGATCGCTGGTGGAACCCGGCGGTGGAGAATCAGGCGACCGACCGAGCGTACCGCATCGGACAGAAGAAGAACGTGCTGGTGCATAAGTTCGTTTGCCAAGGTACGGTCGAGGAAAAGATTGACGACATGATCGAGTCCAAGAAAACATTGTCCGACAGCCTGCTTGCCGACTCGGGATCGGGGGAAATCAACCTGACCGAAATGCGTGACGACGAACTGCTGCGGCTGGTCGCTTTGGACCTGAACGCCGCGATAAGGGATTGAGGCCGATGCCGTACTACTCCAGCCGCCGCTCTTCGCGGGGTTACGATCGCTGGCCGGCCTATGTGCCGGTGGCGGCGCGGCGTGCCAAGGCGGATAAGGAAGTCGCGAAACTCGCCAAGAAGGGGCAGGCGGTTTCGCCGGTGAAGATCGTGGGCACGAAAATCGCCACCACCTTCTGGGGCAAGGCCTGGTGCGACAATCTGGAGGGCTATGGCGACTTCGAAAACCGTCTGCCGCGCGGGCGCACCTATGTACGCAACGGATCGGTGGTCGATTTGCAGATCGCGCCGCTGGAAATCAAGGCCATGGTCAGCGGATCCGAGATCTACCGTGTCGCCGTGAGCATTACGGCGTTACCGACGACGAAATGGAAGTCGATTTGCCGCGATTGCGCCGGCGGGATCGACTCGCTGGTGGAACTGCTGCAAGGCCGCTTCTCCAAGGGTGTAATGGAGCGTATTTGCCGGCAGGATCAGGGGCTTTTCCCGAAGCCCTCGGAAATCAGGTTCTCCTGCAGTTGTCCGGATTACGCCTCGATGTGCAAGCATGTCGCGGCGGTCCTGTACGGCGTTGGCGCTCGGCTGGATCACCAGCCTGAGCTGTTGTTTCAGTTGCGCGCGGTGGATCAGAACGACCTGATCGCCCACGTCGATACCGCGTTGCCGCTGTCCAAGATCGGACCGGATGCCGGTAAGGTGCTGGTGGACGACGATATGGCGGCGCTGTTCGGGTTGGATATGGCGGCCGATGAGGCACCCGTTGTCATGGCGCCGAAGGCCAAAGCGAAGGCGAAGAAAGCCGTGAAGACGGTGGCGCCGCCCGCCAAAGCCAAGGTGAAAGCAAAAACAAAGGCGCCGGCTAAGAAGAAGCTTCCTCCGTGGCCGATTGCTGACGCCGAGGACTGATGGCTGGCGTTTTACGCGTAACGCCCACCATGACGTTGACGGACCAGCGCCCCGCAATTGAAGCAGTTATTTCCGAGCGTCGCCTTACTTCGGTGCGGTCAGCCGAGCGGCGAGGCCGATTTCATTGAGCTGCACTGGTTCCTTTTTCAGCATACTCTCAAGGTAGGCGCTCGTCATTTGTTGTCCTCTCGCCTGCCGCAGGGCGGCAACCAGATTGGGCTTCACCTGATCCAGCGGCAGGGTCGATTGCGGCTTCGTACCCAGCAGTTTCACCACGTGGAAGGAATCGGCGCCACGGATCGGATCGCTGATTTGGTTCTCCGTCATGCCATGCAGGACGTCGCGCACGGGCTTGAGGATCTGGTCTTCCCGCAGCCAGCCGAGATCGCCACCCTTGCTGGCGGAGTTGGGGTCCTGCGACATTTTTTTGGCGATTTCAGTGAAATCGGCCTTTGGCTTGGTCACCTGCGCCCGCGCGTCGCGGGCTTTCTTCAGGGCGTCGGCCTCCACGTCCTTGGATGCATTCGCGGGAATCAGGATCGCGATCTGCTGCACATGGTACTGCGGCGGCACCACGAAGCGGGCCTTGTTGGCTTCGTAGGCTGCTCCCAGTTCGGCCTGGCTGGGATAGGCTGGGTCGATCTGGGCCTGGGACGCGAGCCATAACTGCACGACGGCGGTGTCGCGGGCGTCATTGGCACGCACGATGACGTCAGGGTTCTGGTCCCACTTCGCAGCGCGAGCTTCCGTCAACAGGATCTGCCGCATCATCCGCTCTTTGACGAATTCCGTCAGGGCTTGCGGGTTGCCCAGTACCTGGTCCCGCAGGCTGGGGTCGAGCCGGTTCACGGCCTCACGAATGTCGTTGGTCGTCAACTGCACGTCGGCACGGCGGGCGACGATGTCGGATGCTGGTGGCGGCGCATCGGCGGCGGCGAGGAACACGCCGGTGGTCAGAAGCAAGGCCAGCCGTGACAATGGACGCATCGTAGGCAATCTCCGATAAGCGCGGTTCCGCCGCGCGGCGGCGTAGGTTTAGCCCGTGAAGAAGCCGATGGCCATCCGGGCCAGCGCTTCGGGCGTTTGCAAATGCGGAAAGTGCCCCGCCTGGGTCAGTACTTCACAGCGTGCACCCGGGATCAGGTCGGCGACCTGTTTGCCGATCGCCGGCGGCCAGAGGAAATCCTGGGCTCCCGGGGCAACCAGGGTCGGCGCCGCGATTCGCCCCCAATCGGCCGAAGCGAGGTCCAAACGGCCCAGCGCCAGTGACAGCTCGGCGTAGGCATTTGGGTCGTTTGCGAGATAAATGCCACGGTAGGCAGCGCGCGCCGCCGCATGGGACTCGGGGAAGGAGTTCGCCAGGCCGGTGTCGATGGTGGGCATGCGGTTTTTTTCTCCATGTTAGGCCGAAGTTCGACGGGGATGTTATAAGCTCGGCAACGACAAGGGGAGCGCACCGATGAAAGCAGTACTGCTGACGGCCCATGGCGGGCCGGAAAACCTACACTACACAGACGCGCCCGACCCAGTGGCCGGCGTGGGGGAGGTCGTGGTCGACGTCCACGCCGCCAGCATCAACGCCGCCGACTGGAAGGTCCGGGTGGGCGGGCACGGTTACAACGTGAAATTCCCGCATATCCTTGGCCGGGATTTTTCCGGCGTGGTCAGCGCCCTGGGCGCGGGCGCGACCGATTTCGCGGTGGGGGATGCCGTGTTCGGCGTGATGGACGCGGGGATCGAGGGCACCTATGCCGAGAAACTCAAAATCAAGGCCGGGATCATCGCGCGCAAGCCCGATAGCCTGAACCACGCCCAGGCCACCGCGATGGCGCTGACCAGCCTGACCGCGATCTGGGCGCTGGAAGATACCGCGCAGCTGAAAGCCGGGGAAACGGTGCTGATCCAGGGCGGGGCTGGCGGCGTGGCGGGCTTCGCGATCCAACTTGCGAAGCACATCGGCGCGCATGTCATCACCACCGCCAGCGCGGGCAACCGCGATTATGTCGCGGGCCTCGGCGCGGACCGGGTGATCGACTATCGCTCGGAAGACTTCGCCAAGACCGTGTCCGGCTGCGACGTGGTGTTCGACACGGTGGGCGGCGACGTGCGGCCGGGTTGCTACACCGTGTTGAAGCCGGGCGGGCGAATGGTGTTCATCGCCCAGGCGCCCGACGGATTTGTGGTGCCGCGCGACGACGTAAAAACCCTCCGCCCGGCGGTGAACCGCGATCGCGCGCATCTGGAGCGGATGAAGGTGCTGCTGGCGGCCGGTGCCGTCTCGCCGCCGGTGATCACCGAGTACCCCCTGTCCGAGGCCGCGGCCGCCCATCGCGTGAGCGAGGCTCGGCATCTCCGCGGCAAACTGGTTCTGATGGTTCGTTAACCCTGCACAGGAGCGTATTCCGATGAGCGTTCTGGACCCCAATCGCCTGATCCTGACCGGGGAGAACCCCTTCATCCGCCTCAGCGCGACGGATGACGGCCCGATCACCACCAACGCCAGCTACTGGCGCATCCTGATGTCCGGCGCCGGGCCGGGACACGTTCTGTACCTCAAGAGTGAGCTGACGGAGAACAAGTGGCGCATCTACTCCGACAACATCGCCATGGCGCGCTGGCTGCAAGCGACGGTGCAGGGGATGCTGAACCCGGAAACCGCCGATCAGAGCATCCCCGTGACCGACGCCCAGTTCAGCAAGTCCGGCGACGCCCGCGATTTCTGGACCGAACGGCTGGACACGGTGGATGAGGAGATCGCGCTGACCTGGTACCGCATCGGGGAGCCGCTGTTGATCCACACGGAACCGTTCTCCGATCCGGCGCGGCAATACGGGGTTTGCACCGTGTTGATCCCAGCGCTGGGTGCCCGTTTGACCCGCAATGGCGTGGAAGCGACGGGGCAACCCTGGCCGCGCGTGCGGGAGGGTAAACCGTTCAGCACCTGTGCGCTGGCGTTCTCGGAAAGCTGGACGGAGCGGCGATAAAACCGGCCGTACAATTTTCCTACCGGTGGGGATGATGACACGGGACCCGACTTCCCGCATTGTGTCTCTCGTTCTGACTCTAACGGAGGAAATGCCATGGGCATGATGGATGGAAAGGTCGCCGTCGTCACCGGCGCCGGCGGCGGAATTGGGCGGGCGACCGCGCTGGAACTCGCGGCCAATGGGGCGATGGTCGTGGTCAACGACATCGGCGGCACGGTGACCGGCGAAGGCCGCGATGCCGGCCCGGCGCAGCGCGTTGTCGCCGAAATCACGCAGAAGCATGGTTCGGGGCGCGCGGTGGCCAACGCCGGCAGCGTCGCCAGCTGGGAAGACGCCCAGCGCATGGTGCAGGACGCGATCGACAATTTCGGCCGCATCGACATGGTCGTGAACAACGCCGGCATCCTGCGGGACCGCATGTTCCACTACATGTCGATCGAAGAGTGGGACGCGGTCATCAAGGTGCATCTCTATGGCGCCTTCCACGTCTCCCGCGCCGCGGTGCCGCATTTCCGCAAGCAGGAGAGCGGGGCCTATGTGCACATTACCTCGACCTCCGGCCTGATCGGGTCGGTCGGACAGACCAACTATGGCGCCGCCAAACTGGGCATCGCCGGCCTGTCGCGCTGCATCGCGATGGACATGCAGCGGTATAATATCCGTTCGAACTGCATCGGCCCGCATGCGTTCAGCCGCATGATCGAGACGGTGCCGGGCCAGACGGAGGAACAACTCCAGGCCCGCGCCCAGAAGACCCGCCCGGACCACATCGCCAAGCTGATCTCCTTCCTGGGGACCGACGCGGCGGCCAAGGTATCCGGCCAGATTTTCGGCGTCCGCGGCAATGAGGTCTATCTGTACAATCAGCCCCGCCCGATCCGCATCATGGCTCGTACCGACGGCTGGACGTCGGAGAACCTGGCGGAGCATTGGCTGCCGGCTGTGCAAAAATCGTTCACCCCGCTGGAACGCACCCGCGACGTCTATCCGTGGGATCCGGTCTGATTGTAGTATTGGAACGGGGCTTCGGCCCCGTTCTCTTTCCACTCGTCATCCTCGGGCTTGACCCGAGGATGACGAGTGGAAACTTCCGGGCCACAAGGATTCCGCACCCATGACCAAGACCCTTCGCGGCGCCGACATCGTCGTGCGCACCCTGGAACGCGCCGGCCATACGACTATTTTCACGTTATCGGGCAATCACATCATGTCGCTGTTCGACGCGGCGATCGAGACGAAGCTCGATCTGCTGCACGTCCGGCATGAGGCCGCGACGGTGCACATGGCCGATGCCTATGGGCGCCTCACCGGCAAGCCTGGCATCGCGTGGGTGACCGGTGGCCCCGGCCATGCCAACGCGGTCGGCGCGCTCTTCACCGCATTGGGGCAGGAAACCCCGATGGTGCTGATGTCCGGCCACACCGAGACCGATCAGCTCGGCAAGGGCGGTTTCCAGGAGCTACAACAGGTCGAAATGGCGGCGCCCGTGACCAAGGCGTCGTGGATGGCCACCGATACAGCGACTGTCGGGATGGATGTCGCGCAAGCCATCCGCATCGCCACCACCGGCCGCCCCGGCCCGGTGCACCTGAGCCTGCCATCGGACATTCTGGATGCGACGGTGGACGAGGAAGACGTCCTGTGGCCCACGGACGCGGACTTTACCGCTGAGCCGGTGGGGCTGAGCGACGCGGCCGTCGATGCCATTCTGTCCATTATCCGCGGGGCAAAGCGCCCCTTGCTGATTGGGGCACCCGTTCTGGCGAACCGTCCCGGTCGTAACTTGATGAGCCGGTTGCAAGCGGCTCTGGGCATTCCAGGCTGCCTCAGCGAGGGGCCGCGCGGGTTCAACGACGCGACCCTCGGTCGCTACGGCGACGTGGCGAAGCGGGCCGACCTGATCGTGCTGTTGGGCAAGGCGCTCGATTTCACCCTGAAATTCGGCGCCGAACCGTTCATCTCGGCCGATTGCCAATTCATCAGCATCGACCCCGAGGGCGTGATTCTGGATCGGGCCATCCAGGCCAAGGGCTCCAAACTGGCGTTCGGCTGCGTTGCCGACACTTACCCGGCCGGGGAGGCTTTGATCCGGCGAGCGACCGCCAAGGGCGACCCCGCCTGGGTTGCCGAGGTGGAGGCAGCCTTCGCCGACCGGCCCGATTCGGTGCGGACCGCTGTGTCTTCGACCCAGGACAAGGTGCATCCCGCCGAGGTCTTCCGGGTGTTGCAGGGGTTCCTGGAACGCGCGCCCGATGCCGTCCTGATCTGCGACGGTGGGGAGTTCGCGCAGTGGGGCCAGAGCATCCTGAAGAACGACCGGCGCATGATCAACGGCGTGGCTGGCTCGATTGGGTCGTCTTTGCCAATGGCCAGCGGCGCTCGTGTCGCCGAACCGACCGCCCCGGTGTTCGCCGTGTTGGGCGACGGCACGTTCGGGTTCCATATGTCGGAACTGGAGACGGCGGTGCGCCTGAACCTGCCGTACGTCGCCATCGTCGGCACCGACTGCCGTTGGAACGCAGAGTATAACCTGCAAGTGCGGGATTACGGCCCCAACCGCACCCACGGCTGCGAGCTGAACCCCACCCATTACGAACTGGTCGCCACCGCTTTGGGTGGGCATGGAGAATTGGTGGTACGCGCGGCCGACCTCGCACCCGCCATTGAGCGCGCTTTGGCCAGCGGCAAGCCGGCGGTGATCAACGTGATGATCGAGAGCATTCCATCGCCTGTCGTACGGCGGTGATTCGCGCCGTCGCGGTCTTCTGCGGCTCCCGCGTCGGGAACGACCCGGCCTATGCCGAGGCCGCTCGGGTGCTCGGAAAGGGGCTCGCCGAGGCTAAGATCACGGTGATCTATGGCGGCGGGCGGGCCGGCATGATGGGAATCGTGGCAGACGCAGCCATCGCGGCGGGCGGCCGGGTCGAGGGGGTCATTCCCGAGTTTCTGGTGAAGTGGGAGGTCGCGCACACCGGCCTCGGCGCGCTGGAGGTGACCGACGGCATGCATAGCCGCAAGCGCCGCATGTTCGAACTGGCGGACGCCTTCATCACCCTGCCGGGCGGCATCGGCACGCTGGACGAGACCATCGAGGTGCTGAGCTGGCGGCAACTGCGGTTGCACGACAAGCCGATCATCGTTTGCGATGTCGGCGGGGCCTCGCGCCCTTTCGTCGCAGCTATCGAGGCGGCGGTGGAGCAGGGGTTTGCCGGGGCGGATGTTCGGGGCTTTATCGAGGTGCTGGATAGCGCGGAAGCGGTGTTGCAACGGCTGTCCAGGGGGCCGTGAGTTCCCCCACAGCCTTCCTTATCATCCTTTCTTTGGGAGTACCCGCTGACCTGGTTGCGGAATACCGAGGCCCGGGCCGGCCTTATCCTTCAGCCGTTCGGCATCGGTCTTCTTGGGTTTCTTGGCCTCGCGGTTCGATTTCTTCTGTCCTTTGGCCATTGCCTTTTTCCAATCCTGGTTGCCGCAGGTCGGATAATGGCACGTCCGGGGTCTGCGTACCCTACATATTCGCGTCGTTCAGGTGGCAGGCGCTTTTATGGCCGGGGGCGATTTCCTTGAGGGCAGGCGCCTCGGCGGCGCAACGCGGCATCGCATGCGGGCAGCGCGGGTGAAAATGGCAGCCGGTTGGTGGTGCCATGGGGCTGGGAATTTCGCCCTTGATCGCGGTGAAGCGGCGTTTGCGGGCTTCGATGCGTGGCACCTCGGCCAGCAGCGCTTGGGTGTAGGGATGGTTGGGGCGGCCGAAGATTTCCTCGGACGGCGCGGATTCGACGATGCGGCCGAGGTACATGATCAGCACGCGATCGGACAAATGCTCGACCACGCCGAGGTCGTGGCTGATGAACAAATAGGTCAGGTTCAGGTCGCGGCGGAGATCCATGAACAGGTTCAGGATTTGTGCCTGAATGGAAACATCCAGCGCCGCCACCGCTTCATCGCACACCAAAAACTCCGGCTGCACCGCCAAGGCGCGGGCGATGCCGATGCGCTGGCGCTGACCGCCGGAGAATTGATGCGGATACCGCCGCTTGAACACCGGATCCAATCCTGCCCGCTGGAGTTGCTCATCCAAATAGGAATCGAATTGACCCGGGGGGATCATGCCGTGGATACGCGGCGCCTCTCCCACGATGTCCGCGACGCGCAGGCGCGGGTTTAGCGATGCGTAAGGGTCCTGGAAGATCATCTGGACCTTGAGTTTCGCGTCCTTCGCGGCATCCGGTGGCAACGAAGCTATATCACGGCCTTTGAACAGGATTTCGCCGTCGGAGGGCGGCATGATGCCGGCAACCATGCGGCCGAGCGTGGATTTGCCGCAGCCGGATTCGCCAACGAGGCCGACGACCTCACCACGTGCGACCGCCAGATCGACGCAGTCGACAGCGTGCACGGTTTCGCTTTTCGGTGCCCGTCCGAACCGGGACGCGATGTCGCGGGTCAGGCGCGCGGCTGCGTCGTAACTGGGGCCGAAGCGCTTGGAGACGCCGCGCAGTTCGATGATGGTTTCAGTCATGCGGACACCGGATGAAAGCAGCGCGCGGTATGGCCGGGGGAGCCTTCGCTGGTCGGCGGTTCCTGCTCGCAGGCGGCAGTGGCACGAGCGCAGCGGGTGCGGAAGGCGCAGCCGGGCGGCAAGGACAACAGGCTTGGAGTCATGCCAGGGATTTGCCGCAACCTTTCGCCTCGCTTGTTACGGCTGGGCACGCTTCCGATCAGGCCCAGCGTGTAGGGATGCACGGGGTGGTCGAGTACGTCGGTGGCCTCGCCAGTTTCCACCACGCGACCCGCGTACATCACCGCGATCCGGTCGGCCAACCCGGCGATCACCGATAGATCGTGGGTGATCCAAATCAGCGCCGTACCGTGATCGGTCGTGAGCTTTTGCACCTCCGCCAGGATTTGCGCCTGGATCGTCACGTCCAGCGCGGTGGTCGGTTCGTCCGCGATCAGCAAATCGGGGTTGTGCAGCAGTGCGATGGCGATGGCGACACGCTGACGCATACCGCCGGAGAATTGGTGAGGGTATGCGTTAAGCCGTTCCTCGGGGCTGGGAATGCCGACCATGCCGAGGGCGTCACGGGACTGGGCGCGCGCCTCGGCCTTCGAGGTTTTGACATGCGCCTGCACTGCCTCGATCATCTGCGTATCGATGCGCAGGACCGGGTTCAGCGTCATCATCGGGTCCTGGAAAATCATCGCGATCCGGTTGCCGCGGAGATGCCGCATGTCCCGCTCGTCGAGTTTCGCCAGGTCTTTGCCCTGATACAGAATCGACCCGCCTGCCAGACGACCTGGGGGATCGATCAGGCCGATAATGGAGAAACCGGTGACGGATTTACCCGATCCGGACTCGCCGACAAGCCCCAGGACCTGGCCGCGTTCCACACTGAACGACACGTCGTCCACGGCCTTGACCACGCCGGCCCGGGTAAAGAAATGCGTGCGCAGGTTTCGCACTTCCAGCGTGGCGCTCATCGTTTCAGCCGCGGGTTCAGGACGTCGCGCAAATGGTCGCCGACCAGATTGATGGACACGATCGTTACCAGCAGTGCGATGCCGGGGTAGAAGCTGATCCAGTATTTGCCTGACAGCATATACTGATAGCCGTTGGCGATCAGTAAACCGAGCGAGGGTTCGGTGATGGGAACGCCGAGGCCCAGGAAGGAGAGTGTTGCCTCCAGCGCGATCGCGCGTGCCACCTGTTGCGTAGCGATGACGATCAGCGGTGGCAGGCAGTTCGGCAACAAATGCCGGAACATGATGCGCCGCCATGGCAACGCCAAACACGTCGCGGCCTCGATATATTCCCGCCGGCGTTCTACCATTGCAATCGCTCGGACGTTGCGCGCGTATCCGGCCCATTCGACGATGACCAAAGCGAGCACGACGTTCATGACGCTCTTGCCCAGGACCGCAAGGATCATCAACGCGACCAGGATGGAGGGGAACGATAGTTGCAGATCCACGATGCGCATGATGATCGCATCGACCCGCCGCCCGAAGAACGCCGCGAGCAGCCCGAGGGTGGTGCCGACGCAGGCCGCGAATATGGCGGACCCGACTCCGACCGCGAGACTGATCCGTAATCCATAGAGCATGCCGGAGAACATGTCCCGGCCTTGGTCGTCGGTTCCCAGCAGATAGGTGTAACCGGCACCGGAATGGGACCCGGGCGGCAACCGCCCATCCATGATGTCGAGTTGTGCGAGGTCGTAGGGGTTCTGCGGTCCGATCCAGTTGGCGAAAATGGCCGCGAGGGCAATGAGGGTGAAAACGGCCAAGCCCAGCAGCGCGAGCTTAGAGGCCGCGAATTCCGAGACGAAGCGGCGGAAGGGGGTTTCTTCGGCGGGGAGGGTGGTCATCGGGCGACCCTATTTTCCGCGTCGCGTTTACCCTTTGTTAAGCTTTCCATGCGCATCATGGGGCCATGAAAGGCGGATGGGTCTACATCGTGACAAACCAACCGTTCGGCCCGCTCTATGTGGGTGCGACAAATGACATCCAACATCGCGTCGGCGAACACAAGGCACGTATCGGTTCCAAATTCGCGGCGAAGTACGGATTGACCCGCTTGGTCCATGTGGAGCGTTACGAAGATATCCTGGCCGCGATCCAGCGGGAGAAGAACATCAAGCACCGGCCGCGTGCGTGGAAGCTGAACCTGATCGTGGCGGCGAATCCTACCTGGGACGACCTGCCGCTGGATTTCTTGTGAGCGACGCTGCTTGCCCCCCCCATCATCCCCGGGCTTGGTCCCCGGGACAAGCCCGGGGATGACGATTTGAGATATCACGCCTTCGTCTCCAGCCGTACCCTGGGATCCAGCACTGTATACAAAATATCCACCACCAGATTGATCGTAATAAACATCAGCACGATCATCATCAGATACGCCACGATCACCGGCCGGTCCAACACGTTGATACTGTCAATGATCAGTTTGCCCATGCCCGGCCAGGCGAATACGCTTTCCGTCACCACCGCGAAGGCGATTGTGGAGCCGAGTTCCAGTCCCACCACCGTTACCACGGGAATCATGATATTCTTCAATACATGCACGAAAATTACCCGAGCCGGCGACAAGCCTTTGGCTCGGGCGAATTTTATGTAATCCATGGGGAGGGTTTCGCGCACCCCCGCGCGGGTCAGGCGCAGCACCAACGATATATTATACAGCGACAAATTCAGCGCGGGCATGAGCATATGCCGAAACCCGTCCCATGTCAGGAACGACCAGCGAATGCCGAACAGTTGCGCCGTCTCGCCGCGCCCAGTGCTGGGCAGCCAGCCTAGTTGCACAGCGAAGACCATGATCAGCATCAATCCAACCCAGAAGGTGGGCAGGGAGAAACCCAGGATGCTGCCGCTCATGATCACGCGACCGACGAAACCGTTCGGCCGCAATCCGGCGTATAAACCCAGCGGAACGCCGAAGCAGACCGACATCAGAACGGCCGTCACGGCCAACTCCAACGTCGCGGGCATGCGCCCGCCGATAAGCCGCAGCGCCGGTTCGTTGAACACGAAGCTGCGGCCGAGATCGCCGTGCAGCGCTCCGCCCACGAAATACGCGTATTGCCGCCACAGCGGCTGATCCAATCCCATATCCGCGATGATACGAGCCCGTTCGGCCTGATCGGCCTCGGGGGAGATCAGGATATCGACGGGGTTGCCGATGACGTGAACGCCGATGAAGACGATCACTGTCATCGCCAGTACGACGAAACACGCCTGGAACAGGCGGCGAAGTAGCCAGGTAAACACTAGGGCTTGGTCTCCATCACGCCAGCGGCCCGTGTTTCCTCATCGACGCGCGCGGCGTAGCTCAGTCCTTTGCGTGTTGCCCAGATATTTTTTTGCAGGTGCAGCATGATCACCGGCACGTCGTCCATCGCCATCTTCATGGTTTGCAACACGATCTTGTCGCGTTCGCTCTGGTCCATGGTGGTCATGGCCTTATTCAGCAGCGCGTCGACTGCCGGATTGGAATACCTGCCTCGGTTCGCCGTGCCCAGACCGCGTTCGGGGTTCCAGGTGGCGATCTGGGCGCGCAACGGATTGGTACCCTCACCGCTGTTTACGCCCCAGCCCAGCAGAAACGCAGCGAATTCCTGTTTGCCGGCGCGGGTGGCGTAGCTGCTCCAGGGCATTGTATCGACGGTGGTTTGCACGCCGATGCGCTGCCACATCTGCGCGACGGCCTGGACGATTTTGGCGTCGTTCACATAGCGGTCGTTGGGGCCGTGCAGGACGATGCGGAAGCCGTTGGGATAGCCGGCCTCGGCAAGCAGCGCTTTGGCACGATCGGGCTGGTATGGGTCCGGGACCACATCGTTCACATGGTTGCTGTTGCCGGGGGGTAGGTACTGTTTGGTGGGGATAGCGGCGCCCTCCATCACCCGGTCCACGATGCCGGCGCGATTGATCGCCAGCGACAGCGCCTGCCGCACGCGCAAATCTTTCAGTGGGTTTTTGGGCAGAACCTCGCCGTTCGGTCCGGTCACTTCCGGCATCGTGCCTTCGTGCGAATGGTCCAGCCACAGGTAGATCGAGCGGTTGCTGACGACCTCCGACAGCGTCACGCGGGCATCTTGCCGCAACTTGGCCAGATCGGCGGGCGGCACGAACTCGATGATTCCCACGTCGCCGGCCAACAGGGACGCGGTGCGGGCGGCGTCGTTGCTGATCATGCGGTAGTCCACATGCGCCCAGTGGGGCTTTGGTCCCCAGTACGCGTCGTTCCGGTCCATCTCGATGCGGTTGCCCGGCTGATACGACACGAACCGGAACGGTCCCGTGCCGATGGCGTTCTTGCCACTGTTGAAATCCTCGGTCGTGGGATCGGGGCCCAGCTTGTGAGAAATCATGAAGACCTGCAGCAGGTCCTGCGGCAGCAGCGGGTAGGGGGCGGCCGTTTTCAACAGGATGGTATGCGGGTCCAGGATTTCCGTCCCCACGACCGCGCGGGTGTAGATTTGGAACGAAGCCGGGCTGTTTTTTACCCTGGGCACGCGAGCCAGAGTGTAGGCCACGTCCTCGGCGGTGAAGGGGGTGCCGTCGTGGAACGACGCTTCCCGCAGCTTGAGTTCCCAGGTCTTGTCGTCGCGCAGCTTCCAGCTTAACGCCAGGCTCGGGATCATGTGTCCCGCGGCGTCCTGGTCGATCAGCTTGTCGAAGATGTGGGCATGCGCCGATTCGTTCGGCGTCAGCGTGTGGTAGTGCGGGTCCATGCTGGTGACAGGCGCGGACGACGCGATCGTCAACGTCTGCGCCCGAGCGGCGAACGCCGCGAAAGCCAGACTCGCCATTGCCCGGAGGAGTGTCCGGAATGCCAGTGCCATTGTAAGCCCCCTGTTCTTCGCTCCGGCGGTTATAGCCGGCTGCCCCGAACCCGCGCTAGGCTCGTCTCAACCCAAGGAGCAGCGCATGAAACTCTGGTACCAAAGCATGTCCCGCCAGACCGAATGGGGCGGCTATCCCGCCGTTTTGCGGTCCATTCTGAACAAGGTGAAGGATGAGGGCACCGAAATCCACGCCGCTGGCATCACCAAGGTGGGCGGCACCGGCGACCAGTACCGGTATCTGGAATACCTGGAAACCGGGGAGGTGCTGGAGAACGTCCACAAGGCCACCCGCGAGGGCTACGACGCATTCCTGATCGGCAACATCGCCGATCCCGGCCTGCGGGAAGCCCGCGAAATCACGGACATACCCGTGCTCGGCTTGTGCGAATCCGCGCTGCACATGGCCTGCATGATGGGCGCCAATTTTTCCCTCGTGACCATCAACGAGAAATTCACCCCCCGGATCGTGGAGAACGTACATCGCTACGGCCTGCGCGACCGCTTTGCCGCGGTGAATCGCATGCGGATCGAGCGTCTGACCGACCTCGGCGCCGCGTTCGAGCCGGGGGAGGCGCAGGACCGCGTGGTCGCTCAGTTCCACGAAGCCGCCAAAAAGAACACCGATGCCGGGGCGGAAATCGTGATCGCCGCCGGCGGGGTGGTGATGGCGCTGCTGGCGGCGGCGGAGATCTATGAGACCACCGATGGCGTCCCCATCCTGAACGGCATCACCAACCTGGTGAAACTGGGGGAGGCCGCGGTGAAGATGAACCGCATCATGGGCGGCCGGTTTACGTCGAAGAAATGCGTCTATGCTCCGCCGCCGTCCGACCAGATTGTCGCATTTCGAAAGTACTACGGTGCAGACATCTATCCGACGGTGAAGGAACCGTGATGCTGCGCCTGCGTTCGGCTTTCGCCACCTACCCCCACACCGCCGCGTTGAAGCACGGACGGGCGACCTCGGACCGGGTAGCGTTCGACTTCGAGGAGGTCGAACCGATCACCCGCGCCTTCCGCCGCATGGTGCGAACGGCCGATTTCGATTTATGCGAGATCGCGGTGACGACGCTGGCGCAGGCGCATTTCTACGGGAAGGGCCTGACGGCGCTGCCGGTGGTGGTGATGCGAGGGTTCCACCATCACGCGCTGATGTGCCGGTTGGACTCGCCGCTGCGCGGGGCGGCGGACCTTGCTGGAAAACGGATCGGGGTGCGGGCGTTCTCCCAGACCACCGGGGTTTGGCTGCGCGGCATTCTGCTGGATGAGTACGGGGTCGATCACCGCGACATCACCTGGGTGACGGCGGAGGACGCGCATTTGGTGGAATACGAGGATCCCCCGAACGTGGTTCGGATCGGCGCGGGTCAGGACCTGCGGACGATGCTGCTGAACGGGGAGATCGACGCCGGGATCGCTCTGGTGGGGATCGATGAGACCAAGATCCGGCCGGTGATTGCCGATCCGGATGCGGCGGCGGCGGCTTGGTACCGCAAGGTGGGCGCCTACCCGGTGAACCACGTGATTTGCGTCAAGACCGCGTTGCTAGAGGCGAACCCGTGGTTGGCAGAGGAACTCTTCCGCCTGTTCGGGGCGGCCAAAGCGGCGGCCACCGAACCGAGCGCGGAGGAACGGTTCAGGGCGTTGGTCGGCGGCGACCCGCTTCCGTACGGGCTGGAGGCCAATCGGGCTGGGATCGAAATCTGCGTCCGCTACGCGGCGGAGCAGGGGTTGGTACCGGAGGCTTACGCGCCGGAGGTGTTGTTTTCGGCGTTGTGACCCCGGGCGGGCGCGGAGGGGGGCGTTCCGCCCACGCGTCGCTGACCCAACCCGGATCGGGCCCCACCGGCCGTCGAAAGTGGACCAACGTTCGCGACACCCGCAAACGGCTGCGCGACCTTCCCTGTGCCGGTCCTCGCGGTCTTTCCGCCGGGCATCGGGTCCCCCGAACTGCCATGATGGTATGCCGTGTTCTGACAGAGGTTGCAGCGCACTCGCGGCAATAACGGGCCGGCGCCCGCCACGGTGCATCGCGTTCGTCGTACTATTACGCTGGCTCGCGCCCTTCGTCGGGTGCGGGCGGCGGCTCATCCCGCGCCCGAGCCTGCTCCTTCCGTTTGCGCAGGTTGGCGCGCAGGGCGGCGGCCTCGCGCTCCAGCCGGACCTCACGGGTGGTCTTCCCAGCCGGCCTGGCGGGCGGCACTAATTGTTCCTGTTTCATACTTCAACAAACCGCCCCTGACCGGGGGGCGTCAAGCCCCTCGCCAACCCGCTCGAATCAGCCTATCAAGCCGCCCCTGAACCACCCAACGAGTACCCCTTGAGCGACACAACCGACGACCCCACCGGCCAGCCCCCCAGCCCCTACGGCATCTCCACGCCGGTGATGCTGGAAGACGAAATGCGCCGGTCCTACCTCGACTACGCCATGAGCGTGATCGTATCCCGAGCGCTGCCGGACGCGAGGGACGGGCTGAAACCCGTGCACCGCCGCATCCTGTTCGGCATGCACGAAGCCGGGTACACCGCCGACAAGGCCTACCGTAAGTCGGCCCGCGTGGTCGGCGACGTCATGGGTAAGTACCACCCGCACGGCGACTCCGCGATTTACGACGCCATGGTGCGCATGGCGCAGCCCTTCTCCCTGCGCGTGCCCCTGATCGACGGCCAGGGCAACTTCGGGTCGGTCGACGGCGATAACCCCGCGGCGATGCGCTACACCGAGGTGCGGCTGGCCAAGGCGGCGGAACTGCTGCTGGAGGATATCGACAAGGAAACCGTCGATTTCCAGCCCAACTACGACGAGTCGGAGCACGAACCGAAGGTCCTCCCGGCCAAATTCCCCAATCTGCTGATCAACGGGGCCAACGGCATCGCCGTGGGCATGGCCACGAATATCCCGCCGCACAACCCGGGTGAGATCATCGACGCCACTTTGGCGATCATGGAAAATCCGGACGTCAGCCTGGAAGATCTGATGAAGATCATCCCCGGCCCCGACTTCCCCACCGGCGGCATCATCATCGGACGGTCCGGCTGCAAGGGCGCCTTCGAAACCGGCCGCGACTCCATCGTCATTCGCGCGAAAACCGAATTCGAGGACATCCGCAAGGACCGCCAGGCAATCATCGTTACGGAAATTCCGTACCAGGTGAACAAGAAGACCCTGCTGGAACGCATCGCCGAACTGGTGCGCGCCAAACAGGTCGAGGGCATCG
>CAIYDT010000141.1 GCA_903924985.1 uncultured Acetobacteraceae bacterium | reverse complement strand
CGTATCGTCATCGGCGGCGGGCATGGCAGATTCTGTCCGGGGCTGGAGAGTGGCGTCAGCACCCAATCTCTAAGCGATTCCAGATGGTTGTACCATGCCCGTTTCTGAATCCCTGCTATGCGGTGAATAAGATGGGCTAAACGCCACGTGATGGCAATCTGTCCACAAGGAACGCGATCTGCATGTCGGCCGACGCCGCCGCGACTCTGATCGGCTAGCGGCGGACGCGAGCCGCTCACCACGGGCGTGGCCGAGTACTAGGCAGTGATCCACGAGTTGACCAAGCATCATTTCGGGCTGCTCGCCGAGAGCACCATTGCGGTCCTGGCAAAGATGGAACCGCCATTGCCTTTACAATGGACGGCAGCTTTCCGTTTACTTTGTTTGAAAGCTGCCCGTCCGCTCCCGGCCAGAACCGGACTTCCGGCCCGCGACGGCGAAAGCCCGCTTCGGCTCGGAAGCGGACATTGAGACTAACCCACTACCCCTTTCCGACACGCTTTGGAGCATGAACGATTTGGTTGCTACGATTGATAATTCGGCTCCGAAGCCCAACTGGCCCCGCGTCTACAAACTGAGAATTTCAAAGTGAGGCACTACCGGCGCCTTCTCCCATTCCCCCCACCCCCTCCCTCGGCTAAACTCCCCGCCATGCGCATCGCCTCCATCCTCGTCGCCGCGGGCTCCGGCAGCCGCTTCGGCGCCGAGACCCCCAAGCAGTTCCTCACCATCGCCGGCCAGCCGGTGATCCGCCACGCCGCGCGCGCCCTCGCCCAGCACGTCACCCTGCTGCAACCCGTCGGCGACGCCGCCGCCATCGACCCAGCGCTCAAAGGCATCCCCCACCTCCCCACAGTCCCCGGCGGCGCCACCCGCCAGGACAGCGTCCTGGCCGGGCTGCTGGCCCTCGAGCCCCACGAACCCGACATCGTCCTGGTCCACGACGCCGCCCGCCCGGTCATCCCCGCCGGCACCATCGAGGCGCTGATCGACGCTCTCAAAACCGCGAAAGGCGCCATCCCGGCCGTCCCCCTGGCCGACACGCTCAAGCGTGTGGCAAACAGCATCATCCAGCAGACCGTCCCCCGCGACGGCCTGTACCGAGCACAGACTCCGCAGGCGTTCTGGTTCGAAACCCTGCTCAAAACCCACCGCTCGGGCATAAAAGGCGCCACCGACGATGCGTCGTTGCTGGAGGCAGCGGACGAACCGGTCGCCATCGTCCCCGGTTCGGACGACAATATTAAGCTGACCTACAAACAGGACTTCACCCGCCTGGAAGCCATCATGACCCCACCCCTTTACCCCCGCACCGGCACCGGCTTCGACGTGCACGTCCTGGCGGACAACCGCCCCATGATCCTCTGTGGCGTCACAATCCCGCACGACAAGGGCCTGGCGGGCCACTCCGACGCCGACGTGGGCATCCACGCGCTGTGCGACGCCATCTACGGCGCATTGGCCGAGGGCGACATCGGCCGCCACTTCCCCCCCAGCGAGAACACCTGGAAAGACGCCGATTCCGCCCGCTTCCTGCGCCACGCGGCCGAGCGCATCGCGGCGAGGGGTGGCCGCCTGGCCAACGCCGACGTCACCCTGATCTGCGAGCGCCCCAAGATCGCCCCCCACGCCGCCGCCATGATGGCTCGGCTGGCGGAAATCCTGGGCGTGGACGCCTCCCGCATCTCCGTCAAAGCCACCACCACCGAGAAGCTGGGCTTCACCGGCAGGGGGGAGGGCATCGCCGCCCAGGCCGTCGCCACCATCCTGCTGCCCGACTAAGGAGACTCCGAAATGCGCCTGCTCGCCTTGTTGTGTGCCCTGATGCTGGCCGCCTGCACCCAAACGGCCTCGCCCCCCTACCCGCCCGTGCCCGCGATGCTGGCCGACCCGCGGCCCTTGCCCCCCGTCACGCCCGAGGCCCTGGTCTGGCAACCCGGCCACTGGGATTGGGCCGGCAGCGGCTACGTCTGGGCCCCCGGCCAATACGTCCCCGCGACCGGCCACGGCGGCGACTGGATGCCCGGCTGGTGGTCCCTGACCGACGGCCAATGGCACTGGGAACCCGCCCATTGGGTGGGCGGCTGAAAACCGTCACCACGGACGCCAAAAACCGTCATCCTCGGGCTTGACCCGAGGACCACCACAACCCCCGCCGGTGCCGTGGGCGGTGCTCGGGTCAAGCCCGAGCATGATGGGTAGGGACTCCCGGCCTTGCGGCACCAACCCTCCCGGTGTTAGTCCCGCCGCATTCCTCACATGTACTCTCCTCAGGGACCTGCCGTATGTCGTCCACGTTTGAAACGGTCGCCGGAATCATCGCCGAGACGTGCGACATCGAGACCGACAAGATCACGCCGGAAAGCCACGCCATCAACGACCTGGGCATCGACAGCCTGGACTTCCTCGATGTCGCCTTCGCCATCGACAAGTCCTTCGGCATCAAGATGCCGCTGGAGCAGTGGACCCAGGAAGTGAACGACGGCAAGGCCTCCACCGACGAGTACTTTGTCCTGGGCAACCTCTGCAAACACATCGACGCGCTGGTGGCCGCGAAAACGGCCTGATCGCATGCGCCTCGAATACTTTCAGATGGTGGACCGGGTGCTGTCCCTCGACCTGGGCGCCCGCACCATCCGGATGGAGGGGCTGGTGCCGGAGCAAAGCCCCATCTTCGAAGGCCACTTCCCCGGCCACCCCATCCTGCCCGGCGTGCTGATGATCGAAACCATCGCCCAGGCCGGCGGCTGGCTGGTGCTGGCGGCCCTGCGCTTCGCCCAGATGCCCTTCCTGCTACAGGTCAAGGAAGCCAAAATGCGCAATTTTGTCAGTCCCGGCCAACGCCTGGAGACCGAAGCCCGCCTGATCCACGACGGCTCCGGCTACGCGGTGATCGAGGGCAGTATTTCGTCCAACGGCAAAAAAGTCTGCGACGCCGAGATCCGCTACCGCGTTGTGCCCTTCCCGAACGACACGCTACGCGCCCAAATGCTGGAAACCGCCCGCCGCATCGGCGTCGCGGAGGAGTATTTCGAACATGCGTGACCGCGACGCCGTCGTCACCGGGATCGGCTTGATTTCTTGTCTCGGCGAAGGCGCCGACGCGCATTGGGCCGCGCTGAACAATTTCTCGCCCGTTGTGGACACGACCAGCTTCCCCGGATTCCCCATCCACCCGATGGCGCCGCTTTCGCTGGATGCGCAAATATCCAGGCGCGAGCAGCGGCAGATGGAGCCGTGGCAGCGCTTCGGCACCTACGCCGCCGGCGCCGCCCTGGACTCCGCCGGGGTGAAAGGCAACGCCGAACTGCTCGGCCAGATGCACATGATCGTCGCCGCGGGCGGCGGGGAACGCGACTACGCCGCCGACGAAGCCATCCTGTCCGGCCTGCCGAAAGCCCCCGACCCCGGCGCCTATTTGAACGAACATTTGCTCAGCGACCTGCGCCCCACCTTGTTCCTGGCGCAGTTGTCCAACCTGTTGGCCGGCAATATTTCGCTCGTGCACGGCGTGGTCGGCTCGTCCCGTACCTTCATGGGGGAGGAATCCTCCGGCACCGACGCCATCCGCATCGCCTGCGCCCGCATTGGTGCTGGGCAGGGCGATCTTTTTCTCGTTGGCGGTTCCTACAACGCCCAGCGCCCCGACGTGCTGTTGCACTACGAGATGGGGCGGGTGCTCTGGAAAAAACCCTTCGCCGGCGTGTGGGAACGCCAGGAAGCCGGCGGCGGCATGGCGCTCGGCTCCCTCGGCTGCTTCCTGGTGATCGAAAGCCGCGCCCACGCGGACGCCCGCGGCGCCACCAGGCTGGCCCGCATCGCATCCGTCGCCACCGATCGCGGCCGGCGGCGTCCGGGTGACGCCACCGCCAACGCCAGCAAGCAGGTCGCGGCTATGGGCCAATCCTTCGATCAGGCGTCCACCGCCGTAATCTCCGGCGCGTCCGGCGTCGCCGCGCCGACGACGGAAGAAGGGACATTCCTGCGCGACCTCGGCCTGCCGGTGCGGGCCAGCGCGACCGCCTTCGGCCACAGCCTGGAGCCATCCTTCATCGCCAACGTCGCCCTCGGCGCCATGGCCGTCTCCCGAGGCAAGCTGTTCGCCCCGCTGGAACCCGCCGAAGCCCCCATGACCGCGCCGTTGCGCGATGTGCTGGTCACCTCCTGGGGCCACTGGCGCGGCGAAGCGCTGGCCCACGTGACCGCGGCGTAGGAGGCACCGATGCAAGACACCGATCATCTCGGCCGCCCCGTTGTCGTCGTCACCGGCGTCGGCCTGATTACCTCCCTCGGCCAAGGCGTCGAGGCCAACTGGACAGCCCTGACCGCCGGCGTGTCGGGCATCCACCGCATCACCCGCTTCCCGGTCGCCAATATGAAGACCACGATCGCCGGCACGGTGGATTTTATCCATGTCGATGAGATGTCCGCCCCGGCGTTATCCGAACGCCTGGCCGAACTGGTCATCGAGGAAGCCCTGACCGAAGCCAATATCGGCGGCGGCGCGGACTTCCCCGGCCCCCTGTTCCTCGCTTTGCCCCCGGTCGAAATGGAGTGGACCCAGCGCATCGCTCTCGCCGCCGAGTCCGGCGCCACCGACAGCGTCACCTACGCCGACCTTCTGCGCGCGGCCGGCACCGGCGACCACCGCCGCTACTACGAGCGGTTCCTGTTCAGCTCCGTCGGCGAGAACCTGGCCGCACGCTTCGGCACCAAAGGCTCCCCGATCGCCACCTCCACCGCCTGTGCCTCCGGCGGCACGGCCATCCAACTCGGCGTCGAGGCCATCCGCCGGGGTGAGGCCGATACCGCGCTGGTGGTCGGCACCGATGCCTCGGTGAACCCCGAAAGCCTGATCCGCTTCTCCCTGCTGTCCGCTTTGTCCACCCGCAACGACGACCCGACCGGCGCGTCCCGCCCGTTCTCCAAGGATCGCGACGGCTTCATCATGGCCGAGGGCGCCGGCGCCCTGGTGCTGGAAAGCGCCGCCCACGCCCGTGCCCGAGGCGCCACGATCCTGGGCGTCGTCGAAGGCTGCGGCGAGGCGGCCGACGGCTTCCACCGAACCCGCTCCTCCCCCGACGGCAAGCCCATCATCGCCTGCATGCGCAACGCGCTGGAGGACGCCGGCCTCAGCCCGGACGCCGTCGGCTACATCAACGCCCACGGCACCAGCACCCCCGAGAACGACAAGATGGAGTGGGTCGGCGTTCAGGCCGTGTTCGGGGAACGAGCATCGGAGATCCCCATCTCGTCCAACAAGTCCATGATCGGCCACACCCTGACCGCCGCAGGCGCCATCGAGGCGATCTTCACCTTGCTATCGCTGAAGCGCGGCGTGCTCCCCCCCACCATCAACTACGACACCCCCGATCCCGCCGTGCCGGTGGATTGCGTGCCCAACGTGGCCCGCCCGGCCAAGGTGGCGCACGCGATCTCCAACTCCTTCGGCTTCGGCGGGCAGAACGTGTGCGTCGTCATTGGGGCGGCGGAGTGATCCCCCCGCCGCCCACCGCCCTCGTCATCGGCGGCCGGCGGGGCATTGGAGCGGCGGTGGTGGAAGCCCTCGCCGAACGCGGCTTCGCGGTCACCTACACCTACCGCACAGACCCCGGCCCGTTCCCCGCCTCTATCACCGGCCTTCCCCTCGACCTCGCGGATAAAGCCGCCGTCGACGCCTTCGCCAAAACCCAGGAAGACGCCCCCGCCTGGGACGCGCTGGTGCAGGTGGGCGGCACCACTTACGATTCCCTGGCCGCCATGATGGACCAGGACAAGGCCGAGGCGGTGATGCAGGTGAACTACCTTGCCTTCGCCCGCATCGCCCGCGCCGTCGTGCGCCCCATGATGCGCGCGCGGACCGGGCGGATCGTCGCCATAGGGTCGGTGATCGGGCAACTCGCCAGCCAGGGTAATGCGGCCTATGCCGCCTCCAAGGCCGCTTTGCTCGCCTATGTCAAAACCCTCGCCATCGAGAGTGCCCGCCGCGGCGTCACGGTGAACTACGTCGCCCCCGGCTTCGTCGACACCGACATGATGGCCCCCTTCGCCGCCTACAAAGCCCCCACCGAGGGCCGCATCCCCGCCGGCCGCTTCGCCCAGCCCAAGGAAATCGCCGCCGTGGTGGCCTTCCTGGCCAGTCCGGAAGCCAGCTACGTCAATGGGGCCTATATCCCCGTGGACGGCGGCCTGACCGCCTCGGCGGGCATACCCCGGACGTAGCTCGGAGGATCGCACATGGACCTGATCGACATCTTCTGGGACGCCCGCCAGCGTGGCGAATTCTTTCCGGTCGCCTTCTTCGACAAGCTGAGCATCGAGCAGGCCTACACCGTGCAACTCGCGTTGATCGACCGCCGCGTCGCCGCCGGCGAGAAACACATCGGCTGGAAGGTCGGCCTGACCTCCGCCGCGATCCAGCAGCAGTTCGGCTTCCATGAGCCGGTGTTCGGCTGCATCCTGGAAACCGTCCCCTCAGGCCATGTTTTCGCCCCCACCGACCTGATCCAGCCCGGCTTCGAGAACGAGCTGTGCATGCGCATCGGCCGCGATCTTCCGCTCGCGATCACGCTGGACGAGGCCCGCGCCGCCGTCGATGCGGTCTACCCCTCGCTGGAAATCATCGAGACCCGGGGACCGTTCACCGCCCAGATCGCGCTGGCTTTGGCCGACAACGCCCAGCAGAAGACGGTCGTCCGGGGCGCCCCAACGCCCCTGCCCGCCGACCTGGAATCGGTGAAAGCCACCATCACGATCAACGGCCAGGAAGCCGCCACCGGCCTCGGCAGCGCGGTGCTGGGCAACCCGCTGCACTCCATCGTCTGGCTGGCCAAGAAGCTGGCGGAGCACGGGCGGCACATTCGCGCCGGCGACATCGTCATGACGGGGTCCTTCACCCGGCAGTTCCCCATCGCGCCCGGGGATCGGATCCACGTCAGCTTCTCGGGCATTGGGGATGTGGAAACCGCGATGACGGTGTAAGACGCGCCGCATGCGCGCCTTACAACTGATCACCGACCGCGAACTGGCCCTGTCCGAGGTCGCCCCCCCTCCCCTACCCGCCGCCGGGGAGGTGCAACTCCGCATCCGCTTCGTCGGCCTGAACCACATCGACGTCTGGGGCCTGCGCGGCATGGCCTTCGCCAAGCGGCTGTACCCGCTGTCGGTCGGCGCCGAAGCCTCGGCCGAGGTTCTGACGGTCGGCCCCGGCGTCACCAACGTCGCCCCCGGCGACCGCGTCGTGCCGTTCTCCGCCCTGACCTGCGGCACCTGCAAAGCCTGCCTGCGCGGCCGCGACAATCTGTGCGAGAACGTCGGCGGCGTACGCGGCTTCCACGTCAACGGCTTCGGCCAGGACATCACCAACCACCCTGCCCGTCTGGTGGTCAAAATCCCCGACGCCGTCAGCCTGGAAGATGCATCCTGCGTCGCCGTCGCCTACTCCACCGTCGAGCACATGCTGTTCGACAACGCCCAACTGGAGCCCGGAGAAACCGTGCTGGTGCAAGCCGGCGCCTCCGGCATCGGCACCATCGCGGTCAAAATCGCCAAATCCCTCGGCTGCACCGTCATCGCCACCGCCGGCTCCGACGAGAAATGCGCTCGGGTCAAAGCGTTGGGTGCCGATCACGTCATCAACTACCGCACCGACCGTTTTGAGGGCGTGGTGCGCAAGCTCACCGCCAAGAAAGGCGTGGACGTGGTCTTCGAGCACGTCGGCGCCGACACCTGGCAAGGGTCGTTGCTGTCCATGAAACGGGGGGGGCGGCTGGTCACCTGCGGCGCGACCTCGGGTCCGTCCGGCACCATCAACCTGATGCAGTTGTTTCAGCAACAGTACAGAATAACCGGCTCCTTCGGATCGCCGCTGTCGGCGGTCGCTCGGGCGCTGGACCGCATCGCATCCGGTGTGCGGCCCGTGATCGATACGGTCTACCGCCTGGACGAATTCCGCGCCGGGGTGGAGCGGCTGGAACACCGGGACGTATTCGGCAAGATCCTTGTCGCGCTGTGATGCTTTTTTCCACCGTCATCCCCGTGCTTGTCACGGGGATGACGTAAAAGGAGAATTTCGTGCTTTCGCCAACCGCTAACCGAACGCATATGCGGCTTGGCCGGGTCAAGCCCGGCCATGACAGTGGGAGTACTCAGGCTTAAATGCGCCGCCAACTGACCCTTTACGCCGACCGCATCCTCGGCCGCCTGGTAAAATGGATTTTCCACGTACTTCGCCGGACGAACCCCGACCGCAGCGCGGACTTCTGCGGCGCCGTCGCGCGCGGGATCGGCCCATGGATGCCCGCCCACCGCATCGGACGAGCCAACCTCCAAGCCGCCTTCCCCGACAAAGACCCCGCCTGGATCGAACAGACCCTCCGCGAGTCCTGGGACAACCTCGGCCGCGTTGTCGGAGAATACGTTCATATGGCGCGCATCTGGGACTTCGACCCGGCGCACCCCAACAACGGCCGCATCCTGACCGACGACATCCCGATGTTCGAATTGCTGCGCGACGACGGCAAACCCGCCCTCTGCTTCGCAGCGCACCTCGCGAATTGGGAGCTTCCGGCGATCGCCGCCGCCGCGCACGGCCTCCCCTCCGCCGTCGTCTACCGCATGCCCAATAACAAGGCCGTCGCTCGGGAAATCACCCGAATCCGAGCGCCGCTGATGGGAAGGTTGATCCGCACCCGGGCGCAAGCGGCGCTGGAAATGGCGGCGGCGCTGGATCGTGGCGAGCATTTGGGCATGCTGGTGGACCAGCATTTCTCCCGCGGTGTGGATGTCACCTTCTTCGGCCGCCCCTGCAAAGCCAACCCGTCCATCGCCCGCCTGGCGCGCCGGTTCGACTGCCCGGTCGTGGGCGTGCGGGTGGTGCGGCTACCCGGCCGACGCTTCCGCGTCATGGCGGAAGGGCCGTTCGACCTGCCGCGCGACGCATCCGGCCAAATCGATGTGAAAGCCGCCACCCAGGCGATCACCGACGTGGTGGAGCGCTGGGTGCGGGAAAACCCCGGCCAGTATCTGTGGTTTCACCGCCGCTGGCGGTGAAACCGGCTACCCCTGCCAGACGGATACAAACTTCGCCGCTTCGGGCCGCGCCGCTGGCGACGAACCGCCCACGTTGGTGCCGATGTACATAAAGCCCATGATCTCGTCGTCCGGGGACAGGCCGAACGCGGCTTTCACTTCGGGGTCGTAGGCAGCGTCGCCGGTCTTCCACATCGCGCCGTAACCGAGCGCATTGGCCGCCAGCATGATGTTTTGCGTCGCCGCGGCGGCGGAGCCGATCTGCTCGAAAGGCATGATCTTGTGGGCTTTATTGACCTTAGCCGCGGCTACGATGATGGTGGGCGCACGCATGGCCTTGGCGCGTTCGCGCTGCAACATGTCGTCATCCGAGTCCGGATGGCGGCGTAGCATCGATTGCGCCATCAGTTCCCCGAACGCTGCTCGGCGGTCGCTGTCGATGACAACAAAATGCCACGGGCGCAGCCTTCCGTGATCCGGCGCGCGCACCGCGCTTTGGAAGATCGTGTCGAGATCAGCCTGGCTGGGACCGGGGGCGTCAAGCTTAAGTGCCGACTCGCGGGTCAGCAGAAGGTCGAGCGCGTCCATTCCTGGGTCTCCCTTTCTGGTTGGTTCGAAGGGAAGACTAACGCTATTGGGGGAGAGGGGCTACCCTTGGGGCGGGAACAGAAGCGAAATTGGCTCCCGGCCATGTTCGCGGTAGACCATGAAGTCTGAACCGACGTCAAAACAGAGCGATCTTCATGGGCATCAGCCATACGCACGACACACGCATCGGCCGGCAACCTCGGTGAGGTGGCCTCGGTTGGTCGGACAGGAGGTTAAGCTAATCCCGACCGGATTAAGGAAGGGATATGGGCAAGGTCACACGCAAACGGCACCCGGCTGCTTTCAAGGCACGGGTCGCCCTGGAAGCGATCGAGGGCGAGTCGTCAGGACGTTCCAGCGCCAATTCGGGGACATGCTGCTCGCCACGGGACCGGGCTCGGTTGCCTCGGTAGAAGTGAAGACGGCGCGCGTCTGAACCGGCAACGCCTTCCTCGAAACATGGTCCAGCCCCAACCTGGACGGTAAGGGATCGCACGTCGAACGCGGATCTACCCCCAGTTGGCTGGTGACCTGTCGCGCCGATGTGCTGGCGCGGAAGGTTGGCAGCAGTTCTAAATATGAGCCGACGCATCGCTCCCTTCCCGATCCGGCTCTTTTGCCGTCTACGGCGGCTGCGGCGGTGGCCGTGCGAAGG
>CAIYDT010000140.1 GCA_903924985.1 uncultured Acetobacteraceae bacterium | reverse complement strand
TTTTTAATGATACGGCGACCACCGAGATCTACACAGGCGAAGACACTCTTTCCCTACACGACGCTCTTCCGATCTATGATGTCGATCTTCTCGCCTTGCAGCTCCTGCACCACGGCCTGCACGCGCGAGCCGCGCATGCCGACGCAGGCACCGACCGGATCGATGGAGCTATCGCGGCTGATCACCGCCATCTTGGCGCGCGAGCCCGGATCGCGGGACACCGCCTTGATCTCGATGATGCCGTCGTAGATTTCCGGCACTTCCTGCGCGAACAGCTTGGCCAGGAAGCCGGGATGGGTGCGGCTGAGGAAGATTTGCGGGCCGCGCGGTTCTTCCCGCACGTCGTAAATGTAGGCGCGGACACGGTCGCCGTTGCGGAAACTTTCGCGGGGGATGAGTTCGTCGCGGCGCAACAGCGCCTCGGCCTTGCCGAGTTCGACCATCAGGTTGCCGTACTCGGTGCGCTTCACCACGCCGTTGATGATCTCGCCCACGCGGTCCTTGAACTCGTCGTACTGCTTCTTGCGTTCGTATTCACGGACGCGCTGCACGATCACCTGCTTGGCGGTCTGGGCGGCGATGCGGCCGAAATCGATGGGCGGCAGGGGATCGACAACATGGTCGCCCACAGATTTGTCCGGAAACAGCTTCAACGCATCCCGGGTGGACATCTGGGTTTCTTCGTTTTCGACCGCATCCACGATCTCGGTCCAGCGGGACAGGCGGACTTCGCCGCTCTTGCGGTCGATGGTGGCGCGGATGTCCTTCTCGTGGCCGTACTTCGCCTTGCCGGCCTTTTGGATGGCCTGCTCCATGGCTTCGAGGACTTCCTCGCGCTCGATATTCTTCTCCCGCGCGACGGCGTCGGCGACCAACAGCAGTTCAGGGCGTGCGATGGCGGTTTCCATGGTCGGCCTCTTAGTGGGGTAGCGGTGATTGAGTCGTGGCGTCGATCAAAGCGTCGGTCAGCACCAGCTTGGCGCGTCTGATATCGGCGAGCGGCAGGGACACTTCCTTGCCGTCGTCCAATCGCATGCGGGCCACCGTGTCGTCGGCCCCCAGCACGATGCCGGAGAAGCGTTTGCGGCCGTCGACCGAGAAGGCCGTCTCGGCGCGGGCCTGGTGGCCGGCGAACCGCACCCAGTCCTTGGCACGGGTCAGCGGGCGATCAATCCCGGGGGAGCTGACCTCCAGCGTCCAGGGGCCGGGCATGGGGTCGTCCACCTGCAACATGGTACTAACCTGGTAGCTGACGGTTTCGCAGTCTTCGACCGCGATAGGGGCACCATCGGCGCGATCGATCATGATCTGCACCGTCGGGTTCTGGCGCCCGAGCACGGCGACGCGCACGACTTCGTAGCCCATGAACTCGAGGGTGGGCGCGAAGATCGCGGTCAGCCGAGCTTCGAGGCTCGCGTGGTTGGGTTCGGTGTCCAAAAACAAAAAAAGGCGGCCGGCGAAGGCCACCCCCCTATAGCCAGCGGAGAATGAGTAGGCTGCTTATGTAGCCTGGATGGGGGTGCGTTGCAAGGTGGTCCCGGCATTTGCACAGGCCAATCGGGTGAATGGAGACAACGGGTGCGGATCCCCCATTCGTCATCCTCGGGTCGAGCCCCGGGGATGACGACAACAGACATCCGCAACCCCTTTTTTTGTTCCTTCACCGGATAGCCCTGGACGGATGGGAGATGGTCATTGACCCGTCTGAGAGAGGGCGGTATCCGCGACTGTCGATCGTCCATGGAGTATATATCGTGCGGAAATTTTCACGGCTGTCGCTGTTGAGCCTTGCTCTCGTCATGCCCGGTCTGGCCTTTGCGCAGAACGGCGGGACGCTCCAGAAAATTAAGGAAACCGGCACGATCACGATCGGCTACCGGGAAAGCTCGGCGCCGTTCTCCTATCTGGACGACAACCAGAAGCCCATTGGCTACGCCATGGATATCTGCATGAAGGTCGTCGATGCGGTGCAAGCCGAGCTGAAGCTGCCTAACCTGAAGGTTGAACTGACGCCGGTGACGTCGTCCAATCGCATTCCGCTGATGGCCAATGGCACCGTGGACCTCGAATGCGGGTCGACGACGAACAATGCCGATCGCCAGAAGCAGGTGGCCTTCACCAACACCCACTTTCTGACCGCCTCGATCTTCGTGGCCAAAAAGAGCGCCAATCTGCATCGGATTGCCGATCTCAAGGGTAAAACCGTCGTTTCGACGGCTGGCTCGACGAACATAGGCCAGCTCAACAAGGTGAATGCCGAGCAGAATTTGGGCATCAACATCGTTCCGGGCAAGGACCATGCCGAGGGGCTGCTGATGGTCGAGACCGGCCGTGCCGCGGCCTTTGTGATGGATGACGTGATTATCGCGGGTCTGGTGGCGGTATCGAAGGACCCCGCGATGTACGCCAACGGCGATGAGGCGTTCTCAAAGCCGGAGCCCTACGGCGTCATGCTGCGCAAGGACGACCCAAGCTTCAAGGCGCTGGTCGATGCCACGACGGCGAAGCTCTACAAGACCGAGGGTGAGGCGCTCTACGCCAAGTGGTTCACGAAGCAGATCCCGCCCAAGGGCATCAACATGAACCTGCCGCTGACCCCCGCCATGAAGAAGGCGCTGCAGAACCCGTCCGATAATCCCGACCCGGCGAGCTACCGCGGATAAGCAGGCCGCTCGGGCCGGATGAACTACCACTGGAACTGGGGGATTTTCTGGGACGCCTCGCCGGAAGGTTCGGGGACCTATGCCGACATGCTGGTCAGCGGCCTTTGGATCACGCTGGCGGTTTCGGCATTGGCCTGGATCATCGCCCTGACGGCGGGCTCCGCTGTCGGTGTGTTGCGCTCCTTGCCCAACCCATGGCTGAAGCGGCTGGCCAACGCCTATATCGAGTTGCTGCGGAACATCCCGCTGCTGGTGCAACTGTTCCTGTGGTATTTCGTCCTGCCGGAGGTGGTGCCCGCGGCATGGGGGGACTGGCTCAAGTCGCTGCGTGACGCACCGTTCTATACCGCGGTGATTGGGCTGGGGCTGTTCATGTCCGCCCGCGTCGCGGTGCAGGTTTCCACCGGCATCGCCGCCTTGCCGCGCGGCCAGATGGCGGCGGGGCTGGCGCTGGGGCTGACGCTGCCGCAAACCTACCGCTATGTGATTCTGCCCAACGCCTTCCGCATCATCCTGCCGCCGCTGACCAGCGAGACGATCAACACGATCAAGAACTCCTCGGTGGCGCTGACCATCGGCCTCGCGGAGCTGACGGCGCGGGCGCGGGCCATTCAGGAATTCTCGTTCCAGGTGTTCGAAGCCTTTACGGCGGCGACGCTGATCTATCTGGCGATCAACATGGTTGCCACGCTGCTGATGCGCCTGCTGGAGCGGCAGATGCGCGTTCCCGGCTACGGGGCGAAGTAGCGATGTTCAGCAATTTCGACTTCCAGGCGATCATTCACGCGCTGCCGTACTTGTTCGAGCAGGGCATGGTTTTCACCCTGACGCTGACGGTGCTCTCCGCCATGGGGGGTATCGTGCTTGGAACGCTGTTGGCGCTGGCGCGGGTGGGCGGCGGGCGGGTGCTGGCCACGGTGGCGACGGGTTATGTGAACCTGATGCGGACACTGCCGCTCGTGTTGGTGATCTTCTGGTTCTATTTCCTGGTGCCCTATGTCGGGCAGTGGCTGCTGCATGAGCCGCGCCCGATCAAGGTCGGCGGATTTTCCTCCGCGCTGCTGACCTTCATCATGTTCGAGGCTGCCTATTTTAGCGAGATCATGCGCGGCGGCATCCAATCGGTGGCGCGCGGGCAGAACGCGGCCGGGCTGGCGCTTGGCATGACCGGCGGGCAGACGATGCGCTACATCATCCTGCCGCAGGTGCTGCGCACCATGCTGCCGGTACTGCTGACCCAGACCATCGTCCTGTTTCAGGACACATCACTGGTCTATGTGCTGTCTTTGACCGATTTCCTTGGTGCCGCCTCCAAGATCGCGCAGCGCGACGGTCGGTTGGTGGAGATGTACTGCTTCGCCGCATTGGTTTATTTCGCCATCTGCTTCCTGGCCTCGCAGGCGGTGCGCCACCTGCAAAGCCGCGTTGCCATCATCCGGTGACCCCTTCCATGACCGATACGATCATCGCGCTGGAGCGCGTTAGCAAGTGGTACACCCCAGCGTTTCAGGTGTTGAAGGACTGCACGCTCACGGTGCCGAAGGGCGAGGTGGTGGTGGTGTGCGGCCCCTCAGGTTCGGGGAAGTCCACGCTGATCAAATGCGTCAACGCACTGGAGCCCTTCCAGCAGGGCGAGATCGTGGTCGATGGCGTGCGGCTGCATGAAGCTGGCGTCAATCTGCCGAAGCTGCGCGCGCGGGTGGGGATGGTGTTCCAGCACTTCGAGCTGTTCCCGCATTTATCCGTCCTCGACAATCTCGACCTCGCCCAGCTCAAGGTGCTCGGGCGCGGCAAGGCGGAGGCGCGGGCGAAGTCCGAGGCGCTGCTCCATCGTGTGGAGCTGTCGGAACATGCCAACAAGTTCCCCGGCGAGCTCTCGGGCGGCCAGCAGCAACGTGTGGCGATTGCCAGGGCGCTGGCGATGGACCCGGTGGTGATGCTGTTCGACGAGCCCACCAGCGCGCTCGACCCGGAAATGGTCAGCGAGGTGCTGGACGTCATGGTGCAACTGGCGCACGAGGGCATGACGATGATGGTCGTCACGCACGAGATGGGGTTTGCCCGCAAGGTGGCGCATCGCGTGGTGTTCATGGATCGCGGCGAGATCGTCGTCGATGCGCCGAAAGACGCGTTCTTCGGCGATGTCGGCAACGAACGGGCCAAGCTGTTCCTGTCGAAAATCCTGCAACACTAGCATCCCGGAAAGCCAGGGTCTAAACCGCCGCCACACGACCGAAGGTGTTGGCACGATGCGTCTCGCGAAACTCCTCCTGGCGGCATTGGTCGCCTCCGTCCCCGCTTTGGCGCAGCAGCCGAAATCCGGCGGCACGTTCCACACCTACCAGCGGGACAGCCCGGCGTCCGCGTCCATCCATGAGGAGGCGACCTACTCCACCAACATCCCGTTCATGGCGGTCTTCAACAATCTGATCGTCTACAAGCAGGATGAGCCGCGGAACACCGACGCCTCCATCGTCCCCGAACTGGCGACATCCTGGGCCTGGAGCGACGATCATAAGTCGCTGACCTTCAAACTGCGGGACGGGGTGAAGTGGCACGACGGCAAGCCGTTCACGTCCGCCGATGTGAAATGCACCTTCGACCTGATCCAGGATAAGGGGACCGAGAAATTCCGTAAGAACCCCCGCAAGCTGTGGTACCAAAATGTTGAGTCGGTGACGCCGACCGGACCGCTGGAGGTGACGTTCAAGCTGGCCCGCCCGCAGCCGTCGCTGCTGGCGCTGCTCGCGTCCGGCTATTCGCCGATGTACCCGTGCCACATGTCGCCGGCGCAAATGCGCACCAAACCGGTCGGCACCGGGCCTTTCATGCTGGCGGAGTTCAAGCAGAACGAAATCATCCGGCTGGTGAAGAATCCCAACTATTGGAAGCCGGGGCGGCCGTACCTCGACGCGATCGAGATGCCGATCATCACCAACCGGTCCACCGCCATGCTGGCCTTCCAGGCCGGCAAGCTGGACATGACCTTCCCGACCGAGGTCACCCCGCCGCTGATGCGCGATATCAAATCGCAAATGCCCAAGGCGGTGTGCGCGTTCGGCCCGACGAACGTGAACGAAAACCTGATCGTCAACCGGGAAAAACCCCCGTTCGACAACCCCGATATCCGCCGCGCGATGGCGCTGACGATCGACCGCAAGGCCTATATCGACATCCTGTTCGAGGGTCTGGCGGATATCGGCGGCTCCCTGCTGCCGGCCCCTAACGGCGTCTGGGGCATGCCTGAGGCGATGATGCGCGAAATGGTCGGCTACAACCCCGACGTCGCGAAAAATCGCGCCGAGGCACGCGCGATCATGGAGAAGTTGGGATATGGGCCTTCGAACCGGCTCAAGGTGAAGGTGTCGACCCGGAATATTCCGGCTTATCGCGACCCGGCGGTGATCCTGATCGACCACCTGAAGGAAATCTACATCGACGGGGAACTGGATCCGGTGGACACCAGCCTGTGGTTCTCCAAGGTCGCGCGCAAGGATTACGCGGTGGGCCTGAACCTGACCGGTAACGCGGTGGATGACCCGGATCAGGCATTCTACGAGAATTACGCCTGCAAGTCGGAGCGCAATTACTCTGAATATTGCAATCCGGAATTGGAGAAGCTGTTCGACCAGCAATCGGCCGAGGTGGATGTGGAGAAGCGTCGTGCGCTTGTTTGGGACATCGATCGGCGCATTCAGAACGATGTCGCTCGCCCCATCATTCTGCACATACGCGGGGGCACGTGCTGGCAGCCTGATGTGCATGGGTTCACGCCGATGGTGAACTCTTCGTACAATGGGTACCGGTATGAGGATTTGTGGCTGGATCGGTAAATTACGGCAACGGCACAGACAGAGCGGTTTCTACCCCTCACTCCAACCCTCTCCCGCAAGGGGAGAGGGGGAGC
This sequence comes from uncultured Acetobacteraceae bacterium, assembly GCA_903924985.1. GTDB lineage: Bacteria > Pseudomonadota > Alphaproteobacteria > Acetobacterales > Acetobacteraceae > Rhodopila. The sequence continues at coordinate 9,720 of CAIYDT010000140.1, read as the reverse complement.
TGATGGTGAAGACTACAGTTTCTTCGCACGCACCATCAAATCGTCGAGCTTCGTGCACGTCACATCCGTAACGGTGCCGTTGCCGGTGATTTCACCCATGTCCGTCATCATTTTCGATGCGGCGTCCATATTGCTGGACAGCTTGTTGGACAGCACCTCGGCGATGTCGGACGATTTGGTCATGGCGTCGTCGGCGGAGCAGGCGGCGTAAGCGGCGCAAGGCAGCGTGACGAGCATGAAGCCGGATACGAGGTAGATTTTAAGCACTTATGTTTCCAATTCGGGAGGAGGTGACGGGATGTCACGCGGGGGAGTCGTACAGCAATTATGGCGACAGTCCATGGGGAGAAGTGTTTTCCCGTCATTTTCGGCGCAAGACCAACCATGGCGACGAAGTTGAGACAGGACGACCGGGGGGGGTAAACAACGGAGAACGACCCCCGTTCCATCCCCCCTCGACACGCGGTAAACTCCTGGCTCAGGAGGACCCAACCATGAACCCCGACACCGTCGCCGCCCTGAAACGCCCCATCGGCTTGCCCTTCCGCATCGGCAAAATCGGCCATGTCGGGATCTACGCCCAGGACCTCGAACGCTCCGCCCGGTTTTATACCGAGGTGCTGGGCTTCCAGGTCACCGACGTCATCGCGCCCGATGGCCCGCTGCCCGGCGGGGCGGTGTTCCTGCGTTGCGCCACCGACCATCATGCCATCGCGCTGTTCCAGGCCACCGACGAGAACAAAGCCGGCGGCAGCCTGCACCATATCGCGATGGAGGTGCCGACGATCGACGAGCTGGTCCGCGTGCGGGAACACTTGCGCATGCATCAGGTGCAGATCGACCTCGATGGCCGCCGCGGCGCTGGGGTGCAGCTGGTGGTGGAATTCCGCGATCCCGATGGGCACCGGCTGGAGATTTACTGGAACATCGACCAGATCGGTTCCGACGGAGTCGCCCGCCCGGCCGATCAGTGGAAGTCGGTGAACAGCCTGGAGGCCGCGCTCGCCGACCCCGTGGTCGGGCAGGATACCACGCTGCACGACCCGTCGTTGATGGCGCGCTGAAAGGACACAAGCCCATGGACACCCAAGCCGTCGCGGCCATCGCGCCGAAACCGGGCATGCCCTTCCAGATTCGTAAGATCGGCCACGTCGTGCTGCATGTGAAGGATATTCCGGCCTCCACGCAGTTCTATGCGGACGCGTTGGGATTTCGGGTCTCCGACGTTTACGGTGATGACATGATGCCAGGCGGCGCGGTCTTTATGCGCCTTAACGCGGATCATCACGGGGTCGCGCTGTTTCAGGCAAGCCGGGGAAGCATCCCAGGCGCCGGGATGAACCATATGGCCTTCGAGGTCGGCTCGCTGGATGAGGTGATTCAGGCCCGCAACCATCTGCGCCGCATGGGTGTCACGATCGACTTCGAGGGCCGCCGCCGCGCCGGAGTGCAGATCGCGATTGAGTTCCGCGACCCGGATGGGCACCGGCTGGAGATCTACTGGGGCATCGATCAGATCGGCTCCGAGGGCCGCGTGCGCCCACCGCATGAGTGGAAAGGCGCCCAAAGCATCGAAGCCGCGATCGCCGATCCGGTCGTCGGGCAGGACACGTCGCTGCGCGATCCGTCCATCCTGTCCGGGTGACACGGACCATCCGCCGCGTGGTATGATTGCCCATGGGATTTTGGGGCAAGATCATCGGCGGCGCGGCGGGGTTTGCCTTGGGAGGGCCTCCGGGGTTGCTGGTTGGGGCCGCGCTTGGTCATGCCGTGGACGCCGGCGGCATCAAAATGCCGTTTGGCCCCGATCCGGCGCTCAGCCCTGCTCGGGTGGCCGCCATGTTCGGGCGGCGGGAGCAGTTGTTCGCCATCAATGTGGTGGTGCTCGCGGCCAAGCTCGCCCGCTGCGACGGGCCGGTGAAACGGGCGGAAATCGACACTTTCAAGCGGCAGTTCCGCATCCCACCGGACTCCGCCCGCGACGTCGGCCAGCTGTTCGATCAGGCCCGCGATAAGCCGGACCAGTTCCTTCCTTACGCCGAACAGCTCGGGCAGGCGTTCGCGGACAATCACGATACGCTGGAGGCCGCGCTGCACGGATTGTTCGCCATCGCCCGGTCCGATGGCCCGATCAACAAAGCCGAGCAGGGGTATTTGCAAACGGTGCACCGAGCATTCGGGCTGGACCAATATGCCTGGGATCGCGCCAGCGGCGCGGCACCCCTGACCAATCCTGGGGAACCGGACCCGTACACCGTGCTGGGCGTGTCCCCCGACGCCGACGACAAGCAATTGCGCGACACCTGGCGGCAATTGATGCGGGACAACCACCCCGACAGCCTCGCCGCGCGCGGGGTGTCCAAGGCGTTCATCGCCGGGGCCAGCGACAAGGTGGCGCGCATCAACGCCGCCTGGGACCGCATCAAGCGGGAGCGCGGGTTGTGATCATCGACCGCCCCAGCCCCAACCACGACGAGCGCGGTACCCGCGTGGATATGCTGATCCTGCACTACACCGGCATGAAGTCGGCGCGGGAGGCGATCGACCGGCTGTGCGATCCGGTGGCGCAGGTGTCGTCCCACTACGTGGTGGACGAGGACGGTGCCATCTTCCGTCTGGTGCCGGAGGACCGCCGGGCATGGCATGCCGGCATCTCGTGCTGGCGGGGGCATAAAGCGCTGAACGCCCGTTCCATCGGGATCGAGATCGTGAACCCCGGGCATGAGTGGGGCTACCGCGACTTCCCGGTGCTGCAACTGGCGGCGGTGTGCGAGCTGAGCCTGGGCATCCTGGCCCGCCACCCCATCCCCGCCCGCAACGTCGTCGGCCACAGCGACGTGGCGCCGGACCGCAAGCAGGACCCGGGGGAGCGGTTCGATTGGGAGTCCCTTGCCCGCAACGGGGTTGGATTATGGCCGGAGGGCGTCCCCGACCTCGGCACCGGCGCGGCGGTGCGCGATGCCGCCAGTTTGCGGGACGTGCGGCTGGCGCTGAAGGAAATCGGCTACGACGTGGCACCGGAGGGGCCGTTGGACCCCGCGTTGTCCCTGGTGCTGCGCGCGTTCCAGCGCCACTGGCGGCCGGAGGCCGTTACCGGCCAGGCTGACTCCGGCACGCTGGCGCGGTTGCTGGGGGTTCGGCGGCTGGTTATTTGATATTTTGGGTCGCTCGGGCGCCTCATTTTGTATCGTTCCCGGACTTGTTCCGGGGATGACGAATATCGCTAGTTTACCAGCGCACCCAGCAAAGAATCGAGCCGCAGACGCCCTTCCGTGGTGGCAACCAAGCGGCCACCGCCCAGCGTTATGTAGCCGGCTTCGACGGCCAGCTGTGACACTTCATGATCGATTGCGTCGGACAGCGGCACGCCCGTGCGTTGTTCGAAACGACTGACATCGATGCCCTCGGCCAGCCGCAGACCCATCAGCAGCATTTCCCGCGCCTTCTCGTTCGGTGTCAGAACGGTTTCGGTGGTGGAGCCGTGCCCGTCCCGCTCCACCCGTTCGGCCCAGGGTTCGGGCGCGCGGTGGCGGCGGGTGGCCAGCAGATCTTTGCCAACCGTGACCCGCCCATGCGCCCCAGGCCCGATGCCGGCATAATCGGCGTAGCGCCAATAGGCCAGGTTGTGGCGGCTCTCGGCACCCGGCCGCGCGTAGTTGGAGATTTCGTAGGGTAGCAGGCCGAAGTGCGCGGCTTCCTCGGCGGTGGCTTCGTAGAGCCGGGCGGCGTCGTCGTCCTCGGGCAGCACCAGTTCGCCGCGGCGGTGCCGGGCCTCGAAGGCGGTGTCGGGTTCGATGGTGAGTTGGTAAAGCGACAGATGGTCCGCCGCCAATGCCAGGGCGGCGCGCAGTTCGGCACGCCAGGAGGCCTCGGTTTGACCGGGCCGGGCGTAGATCAGGTCGAAGGACAGACGGGGGAAGATGGTGCGGGCGATTTCCAGCGCCTGGATCGCCTGCTGGGTGGAATGCTGGCGGCCGAGCATCCGGAGTGAATCGGAGTCCAGGCTTTGGACGCCAAGGGAGGCTCGGTTGACCCCCGCCTGGCGGAAGGCGCGCAGTTTGGCGGCTTCCACGCTGGTGGGGTTGGCCTCCAGGGTGATTTCGATGTCGGGTTCGGGGTCGAACAGGCGGAACGCATCCTCCAGCAGCAGGGCGACGGTTTCCGGCTCCATCAGGCTGGGGGTACCGCCGCCGAAGAACACCGATGTCAGGCGGCGGCGGCCCAGCCGCGCGGCCTCCCACGCCAGTTCGGCGCGGAGGGCGGCTCGGAAGCGGGCCTGGGGAATGCGCTCCCGCACATGCGAGTTGAAGTCGCAGTAGGGGCACTTGGACAGGCAGAACGGCCAGTGGATATAGAGCGCCAGAGGTTCCATGACGGGGGTATAGGCGATGTCGGGCGTTTTGGGGCAGGTCATAGGGCGGCATTACAAGCGCCGCCGCCGGATCAGAAGCTGTATTTGATGCCGCCCAAGCCGCCGACCGCGGTACCCGCGCCGGAGAATATACCGACGAAGCTGCCATAGAGGCTGAACCGCGGCGAGAACCGCACCGCCATGCCGACATCCACCCGTGCGGCATCCTCGGCGGCTGCGGCCCCTCTCACGCTGAAGGGGAAGCCTGGCGCTGCGAGGAACGCCGCGTTGATCGCCCGGATCGGCTCGAACTCATGCACCCAGGAAATCCGCGCCGATGGCGTGATGGTCGTGCCGTTACCCACCGCGAAGCTCCCGTCGACCTGCAGGCCAAGCGACAACGGCACCGAGGTTACGCTGCGCGAGCTGTAGTGCAACCCCATGGCGTTCGGTAAGCCGGTCCCGTTCACAACGGTGAACTCCGAGTAGGAATCTTGCGACAGGGCGTCAAACTGGATGGAGGCGAACGGCGTCAGGTTCACCTGGCTGAACGTGTTCTTCCAGCCCGCTTCGAAACGCCCGCCGAACAGGTTGGAGCCGAAGCTGCCACGCGCGTTCTCCGTCGGGCCGATATTCGCGCCCACGAGGTCGCGGTGGATGTCATTGCTGTAGTAGCCGTAGCTCAGCACGCCTTGGACGTAGACGCCGCTGCCCAGCGTCGCCATGCCATAGAGGCCGAGGTTGACGCCCGAGGCCGAGCCCCGCGTGCGGCGGTCGGAGACGTCGAAGCTGGCCTCCGCGCCGCCGGCCGTGAAGCCCACCAGGATGTTCGGGTTCACCCGGTAGTCGATACCGGCCGCCCCGCCGCCATTGCTGAAAGTCGCTTTCGCGCTGCCGGGATTGGTCGCCAGACCGCCCAGATTGCCGCCGCTCCCGAAGCCGGCGGCCCACACGCGCCAAGCTGCCATCGCCGGGGGCGCGATCGGAGCCGCCGCCGCCAGGGCGTATTGCGTCGGACCGCTGTCCAGCAGCAGCGCGGCCTGGCTCAGCACCACGTCGAAGAACTGGCCGCGGGAGTTGAACACCGCCTGCTGCGCAGCCGACGTGCCTTCACCCGACAGCGAGTCGTAGGTCTGGCCCAGCGCCGCCACGTTCGGCACCCAGAAGATGCGCGCCGCGATCGGCTGGAAATTCGGCACCCCCGCCGTCTGGATGGCGTTGATGGCCGTGCCCACCTGGGTCTGGTTCCCGGTCAGCCCAAGCGGAGCGAAGTTGACCGCGTAGTTCAGGTAGACGTTGTTGCTGTCGAAACCGACGCTCGGCGTGAACACCGCGGTCGGCAAGGGCGGCCCGTTCAGGCTCCACGAATTGAGCGTCAGACCGTTGTTGGTCACGCCGCCTCCCGCGTTCAGGATCACCAGCGAATTGCTCCGCGGCTTCGCCATCCCGGGGTCGTTGATGTAGAGCGAGACCAGCCCATTCACGCCCGCCGTGCCGCTCACAGTCATGCGGTCGGCCTGGTCAGTGCTCTGGTTCGTCAGGAAGCCCAGATCCGCCCAGTAGTTGCCGGTGCTGCCCTGTACGAAGTGGCCCGTGACCGTGGTCGGCCCGTTCCCGTTCCCGGGCGAGAGCACGTTGCCCAGGCCGCCGGGGGAGATCACGCCGTCGTTGACCAGCGTGTTGCCGCCGAGTTGCAGGGACGATCCCGGTTCGAACAGCCCGCCGGCGGCGTTGTGGAAGCTGTTGGTGCTGCCGGCGGCGAACCAGATGTTGCCGGCGAGATAGCCGGCATTGAGCAGGCTGTTGCCGCTGCCCAGAAACTTCACCGCGTAGGAGTCTGTTCCGGATGCGCTGAGTATGCCGTTATTGGTAAAGGTGTTGCTGTTACCTTCCGCCAGGAATGCGATGCTGTTTGTCCCCGATACCGCGACCGTACCATTGTTGACGACCGTGTTTCCGGTGTTGACGCGAATTCCCCACAGGTCTGTCGAGTTTCCGGTGATGCTGCCGGTCGCGGCATTCGTTATTGTGTTATTATCATAGACGTAGATGCCGTTTCCGCCGGATGACGGCGTGATGCTGCTGGAATTTGTAATGATGTTATTGCTGACCGCGTCTATTCCGGTGGCTACGTTACTTATGGTGGCGCTGTTGTTGATGGTGTTACCGCTTCCCGCCAGGATGCCTGAAGGCTGCGGGCCGACTATGGGCGTTGTGTTGTTGATGACGCTGTTTTGCACGCCGGAATTGTCGAAAAACTGGAAGGTATCCAGGACATTATTGGCCTGATCGAAGACGGTGACGGTGACGTATCTGCCGTTGATGGACACGACGGCCCAGTTGTAACTCAATGCCCTGACGTCGCCCGGTTGGAGGGGGCCATATGGCGGACATGGCGGCTCATCGCATCCCAGCGGCGCGCCTCCAGTTCCGGCCAACACCTGATAAGTGCCGTCACGCAAAGCCCGATAGTACACGTGCTCATGCCCGGCAAACAGAATCGACGCATCTGTATTGGTGGCACTGCCTGATGTGGTTATTGTCTGCCATGTGTCCGCCATATCGGGATCAGGTTGCTGCGAAGGCGTCGTGGCCGTGAATGCCGGAACATGGGTAAAAACGAATATATTTGACGCCGTATCGTTCTGCAGAAGGCCTTGCATCCAGGCTTGTTGCGCGGCGCTGATGCCGTAGTCCGGCTTAGTTGGATCTGACGTCGCGTAAAAACTGTCGGCGATGATGAACAGAGAATTGCCGATCGTAAATGAAAAAGCGAGATTGTTATAGCCGGCAGGGCCGTTCTGCGGCCAGTTACTATTAAAGATAGCCTGGAATTCTACTTGCCGCGTCAGGTAGTGAGCAGAGTCCCCCGTGGTATAGAGTTCATGGTTGCCGATGGCATAAGCCGAGAGGATCCCAGCGGCGGTTAGGCGATTCGTAAACGCGGGCTCGAAATATGTCGTCAGATTGGTCGTGCCGCCCCTGTAGGCCGCGTCGCCGCCGAAGATCACCACGTTGGGTGCGGGGCTCAGAGCGAGGATGCTGGTCACGATGGGGGCGAGAACAGTCGTGTCTACGACATCGTTGTTGGCATCGCCTCGGGTGTCCGCCACCCAAACGAAACTCTCTGATTGATCAGCCCATACGGGAGCAACCCAACAGACGACCGCAAAGAGAACGGCGAATGCCCTAAGCCATGATCCAACCCTGATCGCCGGCTGTCTCTGTGTGTCGGACACCATGCGGGACCTCCATCGGTTCCCAACCGCAGATCCGCCACCGGCCGCTTCCCGCTCGCACAGCCAGCCGGCGACGATCGAAATCGACCCTTGCTTACCATTGAGCGGCGGTGGCCGCCTTGACCGGGGTCAAAATCCCTGAGGGGCGGCTGCTGAATAAGCGCCGGATTATCCTCACAGTTTGGTCGACTCCCGCTCAAGCCGCCTGGCGCTGATCCAGCTGTTCGCGGATGTCGGAGAAGTTCCATGGCAGGCGTTCATCGACCTGTCGAACGGGATAGTCTGCGATGCAGGCGAGGACCCGCCGCGGATAATCCTCGGGATCGAGGCCGTTCAGCTTCGCCGTTTCGGTCAGCGGGTAGATCGCGGCCGCGTTGTTGTCGAGGCACGTGTTCCGCACGACGGCGGAGGCGCCGCGGCGGGTGACGGGGGCGCTAAGCGCGGACGTGCGCGGGGATGCGCAGGCCTAGGCGGGTCGGCACGCTCCAGAGTTCCCGAGCCTGACGGACGGGGCGAAAACCGGAGCGGATGTAGGTGGGCAAGGCACGCGGGTGGTCGGCGGTGCAGGTGTTCACGGTCACGCCCTTGGCGCCCGATGCCCAGGCGGCATCGATGGCCTGCCGCAGGAAGCGGTAGCCGATGCCGCTGCCGACCACGCGGGGCATGAGGCCGAAATAGCTGAGGTTCATGTCCGACCAGTTCCGCCCATCCAACTCGAAGAACCCGGCCGGTTCGCCGCCCTGGTACAGGGTGTGGATGGACACCTCCCGCTCCGCCAGCAGGTCCGCGAGTTCCCGGTCCGACAGGGTACGGCGCAGCCACCAGACATAGTCGGCGCCCACGGTGTTGTAGAGGTAGCGGTAGAAGGCCACGCTGGGGTTGGTGGCGCGGACGATCTGATACCCCAGCGGCAGGGCTGGTGCCTGATCCCCGGGGGGTCGGTCCATCCGCAAAAAGGTGACGGTAACAGCCACCCGGACAACGGATTCCATCAGCCCTCCCCCGGATGCATGGCGATGGGATCAGGCTAATGCCGGGGGTGGCAGAACACCACCCCACGGTACGGCATCAGTCGTCCAGGAAGCTACGCAGCTTCCGGCTCCGGCTGGGGTGCTTGAGCTTGCGGAGTGCCTTCGCCTCGATCTGGCGGATGCGCTCGCGGGTCACGTTGAACTGCTGGCCGACCTCTTCGAGCGTGTGATCGGTGTTCATGCCGATGCCGAAGCGCATGCGTAGCACGCGTTCTTCGCGCGGGGTGAGCGACGACAGCACGCGGGTGGTGGCTTCGCGCAGGTTGGCCTGAATGGCCGCATCCAGCGGGATGACCGCCGCCTTGTCCTCGATGAAGTCGCCGAGGTGGGAGTCTTCCTCGTCGCCGATGGGCGTCTCCAAGGAAATCGGCTCCTTGGCGATTTTCAGGACTTTCCGCACTTTCTCCAGCGGCATGCCCAGCTTCTCGGCCAGTTCTTCCGGCGCCGGCTCGCGGCCGATCTCGTGCAGCATCTGGCGGGACGTACGCACCAGCTTGTTGATCGTCTCGATCATATGCACCGGGATGCGGATGGTGCGCGCCTGATCGGCGATCGAGCGGGTGATCGCCTGACGAATCCACCACGTCGCATAGGTCGAGAACTTGTAGCCGCGACGATATTCGAACTTGTCGACCGCCTTCATCAGGCCGATGTTGCCTTCCTGAATGAGATCGAGGAACTGCAAGCCGCGGTTGGTGTATTTCTTGGCGATGGAGATCACGAGGCGCAGATTGGCCTCCACCATCTCCTTCTTGGCCTGGCGAGCTTCGCGCTCGCCCTTCTGCACCATCTGCACGATCTTGCGGAACTCTTGAATCTCAAGGCCCGTCTCGGTCGCCAGCGCATGAATGTCCGAGCGGATGAACTTGATGCCATCCTTCTCCTTGGCCACGAAATCGCGCCAGCCGCGCGAGCCGAGCTTGGAGACGCGCAGGACCCACTTGGGATCAAGCTCGGAATTCTGGTAGTTGCGCAGGAAATCCTCGCGGCCCACGCCGAAGGTCTCGGCGAGACGGAACAGCTTGGTTTCGAGGCCCAGAAGGCGCTTGTTGAGGTCGTAGAGCTGCTCCACCAGCGCGTCGATGCGGTTCTGGTTGAG
>CAIYDT010000139.1 GCA_903924985.1 uncultured Acetobacteraceae bacterium | reverse complement strand
TGGGCATCGGCGTGGGTCATCCGTTATGGCACGACCTGCAATCCTTCATCATCGACCACGACGGACCGGTGGAGAAGGCCCTGATGCGCGGCTTCCAGCGGCTCAACGATGCGCGTTTGGCGATGGAACAAGGCTTGGCGCCGGACGGCATATTATATTCTATTCCGGAACGAATATCCGACACGACCGGCCCGCCGCCACTTCTGGCGGCGGCCTGAGCCGACCCTCCCGGGGCCGCATCGCGGCGGCCCCGCGATGCTGATTCGTGGAACGGGTTCGGCCTGCGCCTCATCCTCCTTGCAAGCCCGGGCGTGGTGCCGCGTCAAACAGGCCGCACACATGATCGCAGTCGATACGCCCGTCAGGCTCATTTTTCTCTTGCATCCGAGGGGGACGTCCACACATGGCACGGACGGCCCGCCCGCAAAACCGCCACTGCTTGGATCAACCCGCTTCAGCCGAAGCCAATGGCCCAAGCTTAAATATCGACCTCGGATGTATTAAAGTCGTCGACACGTTCCGTGGCGTGTGCTCCTCGCTTGGCCAATGGATGGTGATCCTGTCGTTGCGGTTCACCCCGGTATCCTCCCTGGCTCCGTATTCCTACACAGCGCTGCTGTGGACGACGATCGCGGGATTCCTGGCGTTCGGCGTGCTGCCGGACCAATGGACACTGGCGGGCGCGGTGGTTATCGTCGCCAGTGGGCTGTACACGGCGAACCGGGAGCGGCGGCGTTGACGCTCGGAACGAATGGCATGACGTGTGCCTCAATCGCGTCGCACGGATAAGAAAAGGGATCGAACCATGCCGAGCGATGCTGTGAACCCAACCCGGACACTCCCGTCGCGGTCGGAGGACAAACGCCGCGCCGCCATTGTCGCGGGCGTCGTCGGTAACGTCCTCGAATGGTTCGACTTCGCGGTCTACGGCTATTTCGTGCCAGTCATTTCGCAGCTGTTTTTTCCAGCCTCGACGCCGATGGTCTCGCTGTTGCTAACATTCTCGGTGTTCGGCGTCGGCTTCGTCATGCGTCCTGTCGGGTCGATCCTGTTCGGCCATATCGGCGACACGCGCGGGCGCAAGACGGCGCTGTGCGGCGTGATATTCCTGATGGCGCTCTCAACGTTCGCCGTTGGGCTTTTGCCAACTTATCAGTCAGCCGGGGTGCTTGCGCCGGTGCTGCTGGTGCTCGCCCGCCTGCTGCAGGGCCTGTCGGGTGGCGGCGAGTGGGCCGGCGCGGCGTCCTATCTCGTCGAGTTCGCCCCGGCCAACAAACGCGCCACGGTTGGGTCCTGGCAGCAGTTCAGCGTTGGCGCTGGTTTTCTCCTGGGCTCGCTGACCGCCGCCTTGCTGAACAGTGCGCTGCGTCCTGAGGATCTGATGGCCTGGGGGTGGCGGGTGCCGTTCCTGCTGGGCATTCTGGTCGGCGGCGTCGGGCTGTATTTGCGGTTGAAGCTCGACGATACGCCGGCATTCACCGAACTCTCGGAGCACGCGGGTCTACCGATCCGGGAAGCGCTGACGACGCACCTGAAGCCCGTGCTGATCGCCGGCGGGATCACGCTGCACAACACCGTCGCTTACTATGCCGTGCTGATCTACATGACGAACTGGCTGTCGACGGCGGTGAAGATGCCACGCGGCACGGCGCTGTGGATCGGCACGATCTGTCTCGGGATCTTCGTCGTGCTGGTGCCGATCATGGGGATGATTTCCGACCGGATCGGGCGCAAGCCGATGCTGATCGCATCCTGCCTCGGCTACATCCTGCTGACCTACCCGGTGTTCTTGTTTGCCTCCACCGGCAGCGTCGCATGGGCGTTCGCGGGCCAGGCGGTGCTGGTGTTCTTCCTCGCGCTCTACGCCGGCGCCGGCCCGGCCGTTTATTGTGAGTTGTTTCCGACGCGGGTGCGCTACACCGCGCTGTCCATCGGCTACAACATTCCGGTGGCGATTTTCGGGGGGTTCGCGCCGTTCATCGCGACCTGGCTGATCCAGGCAACGGGCAGCATCCTGGCGCCGGTTTACTACGTGGTCGCCGCGGCGGTCGTGACGCTAATCACGTTGTTCTTCGTGCGGGAGACAGCGTTTTCCCCGTTGCCATGATCGGGGGGACGGTCGGTCGGTCGCCGCGCTGGACGAATCGCGGCAACACTCGATCCTGGGACTGCAAGGTCTGGGTAAAGAGCTGTGGCAGGGGATCGACCCCGTTGCCGATGTCGATACTTCGGTTTTGATTTATTCGATCGAGGCGTCTCCGGCCTGGCTTCCCGTGGTAAGGTCGTTGTTCGTCGCGGCGGATGCGGGCGTGATCGAGATCGTCACATCATCGGTGACGCTGCTCGAAGTTCTCGTCGCCCCATGTCGTGCCAAAAATGAACTGCTGAACCGGAGCCGCGGCACTCGCCGCGGGATGCAAGACGTTCGTTACCAATGACCGGCGGATGCCGGATGTGGCCGGGTTGCGTGTTCTTCAGTTGGGAGCGTACGCCCCCTGACCTACCCCAACAAAGCCTTCCGAAAATTCTCCCGCTCCATATGCGGCACCAGATTGCGTTTTTCCCGAAGCGGCGGGCCTTCCTTCACGCGCAGCAGAATGAATCGCAACCCGTTCTCCCGCAGCAAGCGCCGCCCCTCTTCAAGGTCCGTCTCGGTGTTGATCGTGTGCACCGCCGGGAAGCCCGACCCCGCCGCGATGGTGTCCAACCGCACGCCGAGCCCGGTGTGGCTTTCCTGGTTGCCGGTCTCGCCGTAGTGCCCATTGTCGACACAGATCACCGTCAGATTCGGCGGATTCTGCAACGCGATGGTCGCCAGCCCGCCCACGCTCATGAGCAGATCCCCGTCGCCGGTCACGAGCAGCACCTTCTTCTTCGGCTGCGCCAGCGCCAGCCCGAGGGCGGTCATCAGCGCTGCGCCCATCGCCCCGCCCATGGCGAACAGATTGGGGGCGTTGCCGGTCATCGCCGACAGTTCCTGCGCCGCGCCGGCCAGGCCGGTCACGATCAGAAAATCCTGCGGCCGATCGATCAGCGCGGGGACGGCCTGGCGGCGGTCCAGCACGGCATCCGGAAGGTTCGACGTCGGCAGCTTGTTCAATTTCGCCATAACACGACCCCTTAAAATTTCTTGGCGCCGATCAGGCGCTGACCCAGCAACACGGCGACCGCCTGGCTGGATTGGAAGACCATGGTCAAAGCGGCTGACACCGTGGGGATCACGTCCTCGGCCACGTCGCAGCGCAGCACGATCACGCCCATGGCTTTCAGCACCGGTTCGACCGCCTGACCCATGGGGAACTGCCAGGGATTGCCCTCCCCGAAGTCGCCGCGCATCGACACCAGGGTCAGCAGCGGGAAGCGGCAGCCGTTGATCAACGACAGCAGGTTGATGCAATTGCCCACGCCGGAGGACTGCATCAGCAGCACCGCCCGTTCGCCGCCCAGATCGGCGCCGGCGGCCAGGGCCACGCCCTCCTCCTCGGTGGTCAGGGGGACTGAGTGCGCGTCGGGATCGGCCAGCGACCGGTTGATCAGCACCTTGTGGCCCGCGTCGGGCACGTAGGCGAATTGGGTCACGTTGGCGGATCGCAGCAGGTCGTAAAGCTGGTCCGGCCAGTTGCTGGCGTCGGTCATAGGCATCCTCCTTATGGCGCCGAGGGCCTACCCGCCGACGCCGATCAGTTCGGCCAGCCGGCTCGGATCGTCGAGCAGCGGTTGGGAGGCGCCTTCATACACGATCCTCCCATGCTCCAAAATCACCGAGCGGGCGGCGAATTCCAGTGCGAGACGAGCGTGCTGTTCCACCAGCAGTATGGTCAGGCCGCCCTCGTCGCGGAGTCGCAGCAGGGCGGCCAGAAGCCGGTCCACCATGACGGGGGCCAGCCCCTCCAGCGGTTCATCCAGCAGCAGCAATGTGGGGTTCAGCATCAGCGCCCGTCCGATGGCCAGCATCTGCTGTTCCCCGCCGGAGAGCTGGTTGCCCATGCTGCGTCGCCGCTCCGCCACCCGGGGGAACAGCGTGTAGACCCGTTCGAGCGTCCAGGGCGTGCCGCCGTCCGTTGGGCGGGTGGCCACGGTCAGATTTTCCTCCACCGTCAACGTCGGAAAAATCTCCCGTTCCTGCGGCACGTACCCGATCCCCAGCCGTGCCCGTCGGAACGGGCGTAAACGCTCGACCGGTTGGCCCAGGAACGCAATGCGGCCCTTGTGCAACGTGGTGTGGCCGAGCACGGTGGCGAGCAGCGTGGTTTTGCCGACGCCGTTGCGGCCGAGCAATGCCAACGTGCCGCCTTGTTCCAGCGACAGGGAAACGTTGTCCAGCACGATTGTTTCGCCATAACCGGCCGACACCGCCTGCACGGACAAAATATCGGTCATGGCGCGCCGCGCTCGCCCAGGTAAACTTCCCTCACCCGTGGGTCGGCTGCGATGTCCGCTGGCGTGCCCTCGGTCAGGATGGCACCTTGCACCAGCACGGTGATGCGCTTGGCGAAACGGAACACCAGCTCCATGTCGTGCTCGATGATCAGCACGGCCATCGACGCGGGCAATTGCTCGATGACATCGAGAATCAAGTGGGTTTCCGATGAGGGAATCCCCGCCGCCGGCTCGTCCAGCAGCAGCACCGTGGGTTCGAGTCCGAGCGCGATGGCGATCTCCACCAAACGCTGCTTACCGTAGGGGAGTTCGCGGACCAGCCGAGAGGCGTCGTTGGCGATGCGCAGGCGTTCCAATAGCGCGAAGGCTGCCTCCGCCACCGTGCGGCGCGCGGTGCCCAGCCCGCGGTGTTCGGCAACCCCCAAGCAAACGTTTTCCAGCACCGACAGGCCGGGAAACAGTGCGTTGATCTGGAATGTGCGCCCCAGGCCTCGCTTCACCCGTTGCGCTTGCGGCAGCGCGGTGACATCCAAACCGCCCAACAAAATCCGCCCGGCCGAGGGTCTCAGCCGGCCAGTGACCAGATTGATAAAAGTGGTTTTGCCGGCGCCGTTCGGCCCGATCAGCGCGTGGCGGGCGCCGGGTTCCAGCCGGAAATCCACCCGATCCGTCACGGTCAAGGCCCCGAACCGCCGCGTCAGGCCGGTGGTTTCCAGTGCCGCCGTCATCGCCGCAGCCGATCCGCCAGGCCCAGCAAGCCGCCGCGGGCGAACAACGCAATCAACACCAGCAGCAGGCCGATCCAGAAGTTCCAGAACGCCGGTGCCACCTCGGCGAGCTGGTCCTGCGCGATCATGTAGACGGCGGCACCGACGAAGGCGCCGTACAACCGCCCCGCGCCGCCCAGCACCAGCATGATGACGATGGAGCCGGACCGCTCGAAACCCAAGGTCGTCAGGCCGACGAATTGCGTGGTCTGCGCCAGCAGCCCGCCCGCGAGGCCGGCCAGCGCGGCGGAGGTGGTATAGGCGATGACCTGACGCTGCCGGACGGGTGCCCCGATGGCATGCATGCGGGCGATGTTTTCCCGAATGCCTGTCAGCGACCGCCCAAATGGAGAAAAAACCAGCCAGCGCAGGAACACCCAGGCCAGGAACAGCACGATCAGGCAATACACATAAGCCGAACGGCCGAAGAGGTCGAAACGGAACAGCCCCAGGACCGGATCGATGGAGATCCCTTGCAGCCCGTCGTTGCCCCCGGTCAACGCGGTGGCTTTGTTCGCGGCCTCCGCCAGCATCGAGCCGATGGCCAGTGTCAGCATCAGCAGTGTCAGGCCGGTGGTGCGCAGGATAACCAATCCCGACAGCAACCCGATCGCCCCGGCGGCCACCGCGGCGACCAGCAGGCCCGACAGCGGCTCATGCGACAGATGCACCGCGTAGATGCCGGCGGCGTACGCGCCGGTGCCGAAAAAGGCCGCGTGGCCCAGGGTGACGATCCCGGCGTAACCCAGCACCAGATCCAGCGACAGGGCAAAAAGAATCATGATCAGCACCTGGCTGCCCAGCGCCAGATAATCCGGGAAAACGAAATAAGCGCCCACCGCCAGCGCGAAGGGGAGAAACTCCAGCGGCCGCAACCGGTGGGTGCGCAGGAAGGTTTCGACCGCGCTCATGCCCGCCCGAACAGGCCCTGGGGCCGCCAAAGCAACAACCCGATCATCGCCGCGTACACAAAGAACGCCCCCAGCTCGGGGACCAGATATTTACAGGCAGTATCGCCGATACCCAGCAGCAAAGCGGCAACGAAAGGACCGCGGATGGAGCCGAGGCCGCCGATCGACACGACCATCAGGAAGTACACCAGATACTCGAACGCATAGCCGGGGTAGATCGCCAGGATATCGGCGCCCAACCCGCCGCCGAACGCCGCCAACCCGGAGCCGAGTGCGAACGTCAGTGTAAACAGCCGGCTGGTGTCGATGCCGATGGATTCGGCCATGCGCCGGTTGTCCACCGCCGCGCGCAATTTGGCACCGAACGCGGTGCGCTCGATCCCCAGCCACAGAGCCACGATCAGCACCAGGCTCACCCCGATCAGCACGGCTCTGTATGTCGGAAACGACCGGAAGCCGAGGTCGACTTGCCCGCTAAGCGCCTCGGGTAATTTGATGGGTTGCGGGATCGGGCCCCAGATCTCCCGCACCAAGGCCACGGACATGAAGACAAGACCAATGGTGAACAGGACCTGTTCCAATTCGCCGGCGCCGTACAGGTGTCGGTACAAACCGCGCTCCAGCACGACGGACACCAGAGCAACCAGGGCGGCGGCGAACAGCAACGCGAGCGCGAACGGCACGCCATAGCGGTTCATCAACGTCACGGTAACGTAGCCGCCCGCCATGGCGAAGGCGCCGTGCGCCAGGTTGACGAACCCCATCAGCCCCATCGTCACGGACAGGCCCACCGAAACGATGTAGAGGATCATCGCGTAGGCCGTGCCGTGAAACAGGATGCTGACGACGGCGGAGATGAAGCCGGACATCGACTATTTCGGCGGGTTGAGCACCTTCCAGGGGTCTTTGACCATCGGGATTGTCTCGAATTCCACATTCGCCAGACGGCCGTTCACCTTTTCCACGCGGCGGATGTATTCGTTCTGCACGATGTCGCGGGTTTCCGGGTCGATCATGATGGGGCCGCGCGGGCTGTTATCGTTTTTCCAGGCCTTGAGGAGTTCCATGGTCTTGTCGGGGTCGATCTTTCCGGCCTGCGCTTTGATGACGTGGAAGACGGCCGCCATGCCGTCGTAGCCGCCGACGACCTCGAAGCCGGGTTCCTCATTGGCGCCGAACTCGGCTTTGTAGGCTTTGACGAAGGCGACGTTAGCCGGCCGGGTCGCAGCGGCGGCGTAATGGAACGTGGTCACCACCCCCAGCGCCACATCGCCCATGCCCTGCAATTCCTCGTCCGTGGTGATGTCGCCGGGGCCGATGAGTTTGATCCCCGCCTGTTTCAAGCCCAAATCGCCGAAGGTCTTCATGATCGCGGTGGCGTCCTTGCCGCCCGGCACGAACACGAACACCGCGTCCGGCGCGGCGTCCTTGGCCCGCTGCAGGAACGGCACGAAATCGGGGTTGGCCACGGGCATCCGCACCGTGCCGACCATGGTCCCGCCGGCATCGGTGAACCCCTTGGTGAACGCCGTTTCCGCGTCGATACCGGGGCCGAAATCCGAGACCGCCGAATACACCTTCTTCAGGCCGTTCTTCGCCGCCCATGCCCCCATGTTGTAGGAGGATTGCCAGAGGGTGAAGGATACCCGGGCGATGTAGGGCGACTTGGTGGTGATGATGGCTGTGCCGGCGTTCATAATGACGAACGGCACTCTCGCTTCGGTTACCAGCGGTGCCATCGCCAGTGCGTTGGGGGTGTAGATCGTGCCGGCCAGCAGGTTGACGTGGTCGCGGGTGATCAGCTCCTGCGCCAGGCGTTTGGCGACTTCCGGGTTCGGGCCGGTATCGTCGCGCCGGATGATTTCGAGCTTCACACCGGGCGGCAGCTCTTTCTCATGCTGCTTCACATAAAGGCGAATGCCGCGGTCCAGTTGCTCGCCCACCGAGGCGAAGGGGCCGGAGAGTGTGTTGACCACACCCAGCTTGACCGTTTGCGCTTGCGCCCCGGCGGAGAGGACGATGGCGGCACAGGCCGCGATAAAGTTGCGTGTTTTCATGGCGTTTCCCATTGGCCTCCGTTGCTTGCGGTATAGCGGTGCCCTGGACGTCAGGGCCAGAGATAATCGGCGATTTGGGCGCCGAGCTGTTCGTCGAACGCGGGGTAGTAAGCGCCGACATGCCCGTCGGGGTCCGGGGGCAGGAATATGGATTTGAGCGCGACGCGGGCTTTGGTAGCGACGTTCAGCCGCCAGCGTGGGTCGGGGTCGTAGGGGTCGCTCCGCATTTGCACCAGGACGACGCGGGTGTCGGGTGCGTTTGCCGATGCCCAAAGTGCTTCCCAGTCCTGGTGGGCCCGCGGCTGGTGTTCGGGGCTTGTGCCATGGGCGGCAACGGAGATCGCGACGATCGCATCCGCCAAGTGGGGATGCGCCATGGCGGTCAGCGCGATCCAGGCGCCGCGGGAATGCCCGGCGACGATTATTTGTCCATAACCCCGCGCCCTTAGCTCGCCCAGGCCGCGGGCCAGTGTTTCGGCGCCACCGGCAATAGGGTCGTTGCCTCTGGGGCGAAGGAATTGGAAGACGTCCAGCTTATGCTTCGCGAGGCGCCCGACAATCTCCGGCGGATCGGGCGGGCCGGGTTGATCTTTGCCGTAGGCGCCGGGCAGCCACACCAGGGCGCCGAGCGCGTCATGCGGACCGACGAAGGGATAAAGATGGCTGGGCGCGAACGGCGAGTCCGCGCCGAACGCCGGCGCGGCGACCATCGACAGAAGGAAAATCAGCCGAAGCAAGCCGCCAGAACCTGCGCGAAGGCCCGAGCTCGGTGGCTGATCGCGTGTTTCTCGTCGGGGTCCATCTCGCCGAAGGTGATGGTGCCGCCGGCGGGCAGGAACATCGGGTCGTATCCGAAGCCCTTTTCGCCGCGCGGCGGCCAAACGACAGTGCCGTCGACGCGGCCGAGGAACGTCTCGGTGTGCCCGTCCGGCCAGGCGAGGCACAGGGCCGCGACAAACCAGGCGCGCCGGTCCGGGTTGGCGCCGATGCGTTCGTGCACCAGCGCCATCGCCTGGGAGAAATCCTTGGACGGGCCGGCCCAGCGCGCCGACAGCACGCCGGGGGCGCCGTCCAGCGCGGCGACGCAGAAGCCGGAGTCGTCGGACAGAGCGGGCAGGTTGGTCGCGGCGGCCGCCGCCAGGGCCTTGATGCGAGCGTTGCCGGCGAAGTCTGGCGCGTCCTCGACCGGTTCCGGCAAGCCGAGAGCGCCCGCCGACACGACGTCGATGCCGTGCGGGCGGAGAAGGGCCTCGATTTCCCGGAGCTTTCCCGGATTGTGGCTGGCCAGGACCAGCCTTTCGCCGGGTTGCAGCTTGCGCGCCATCCCGTTCAGTCCCCCAAGGCGGCCCGTTGCGCCGCGAACAGCTCGGTGGTGCCGAATCGGGCGAGGGCCATCAGTTGGTGGAATTGGGCCTCAGAGAAGCTTGTTTTCTCTGCTGTCGCCTGGATTTCTACCAGGCCTCCGTCGCTGGTAAGGACAAAATTGGAGTCCGCCTCGGCCGAAGAGTCCTCATCGTAATCCAAATCCAGCACGGCGGTGCCATTGACGATGCCGCAGGACACGGCAGCGACCTGGCCGATCAGGGGGACGGTTTTCAGCACGTTCATCTTCACCAGATGGCGGAAGGCCAACCCCAGCGCGACCCAGGCGCCGGTGATGGCGGCGCAGCGGGTGCCGCCGTCGGCGTTCAGCACGTCGCAGTCCAGCGTAATCGACATCTCCCCCATCGCGTCGCGGTCCACCACGGCGCGCAGCGAGCGGCCGATCAGGCGCTGAATTTCCTGCGTACGGCCGGACTGCTTGCCGCGGGCGGCTTCCCGGTCGCCGCGGGTGTGCGTGGCGCGCGGCAGCATGCCGTATTCGGCGGTGACCCAGCCCTTACCGGTGTTGCGCAGGAACGGCGGCACGCGGGTTTCGACGCTGGCAGCGCAGAGAACCTCGGTGTTGCCCATGCGGATGAGGCACGACCCCTCCGCGTGGCGGGCAAAGCCGGTGGTCATGGATACGACGCGCAGGGCGTCGGCGGCGCGGCCGGATGGGCGCATGGGTGGGGTCCTTGGGTTTTGGGTGCGGGGGTTCATACAGGGTGCGGGCGGGGAGGGCTATCGGGGTGGTGGAGCGGTCGATTCCAACGTCCTCGATGGGCATTCGGGACCTTCAGGCCCGGCGTATTAAGGAAAACGCCATGCCAAAATGACCCGACTATTTTTCGCTTACATTGCATCCTGGCGGAGACCGATCCGGCCGCGAAGCGGACTCATGCCGCCTTTGCCCCTATTACGAAGCGGAACGTGTCAACGACTTTGATCCCGCCGGGTTCGGAATTTAAGCTCCGTTTTTCAGCGTCGGCGGGTTGATCCATGCGGCGGTTGGTTTGGCGGGTGGTATCGGCGGTTTTTGACAAAGCGTTGCGGGTTTTCCTGGAACGCCTGGTCACGAGTGGCCTGACGGGCCGCATGCACGGCATCGATCTGGCCGTAATACACCTGGTCCGGGATCATCAGGCCGATCCCGGCGTGATGATGGTCCTGGTTGTACCAATCGAAGAACGCGCGGCAGAAACTTCTGGCATCCTCAATGCAGCCGAAGCGTTTTGGCAAGCGCGGCTGATATTTCAACGTTTTGAAGTGGCTTTCGAAGAGAGGGTTGTCGCTGGACGTATGCCGCTGCTTCGCCGGCCGCCCCTTATCCGCCTCCAGGATCCGGTCGAAGATCCCGACGAAGCCATCCAGCTTCGGGCGCATGGGCGGATGGCTCCGCCGGTAACCAGGCGGCACCGAGAAGGCCAGCATCTTCGCCACCGTCCGAGGGTCAATCCCAAAACCCCGCGCCGCCTCACGACGGCTGATCCCCTCGATCCGCACCGCGTAGCGGACCCGACCATACAGTTCCACGAGCTTCATCCCCCAGCCCTCTGCGCTCAACGCAAAGAGCTTCACACCGATGCACTTTTACACTGGCGCAGCCGGACCACCCGGCCGCTTCCGTAGGGATTTTGTCTCCGGCGCGTACAGCCAGAAGCCTGAAGGTGATTTCCGACGTGCTGGAATACCGGATAGGGCTGAGCCGTTACCTTACCGTGAACGCAGCGCTGAAAAGCGCCATTGGACGTGTGGGGGCATCGGCAATGTGCACCGGCGGCTATGGCAACAATTGTCGAGCGAAACGGGCGACGCCAAGGCCTATGTCGGAGTACTTCTACGCACCCTGTGGCGCGGGCTGGCGCCGGTGTCGGTGGATCCCGCCAATCACCGCCGGGTCTCGGTGGAAATGCGAGTCTGATCCGGCTCAAAGCCGCTTTGCGATACGGGGATCCAGCATATCGCGAACCCCGTCCCCGAGTATGTTGATCGACAGCACCATGGTACCCAGGAACAGGCCGGGGAACAGGACGCTCCAGATCGCCAGCATGATGAAGTTGCGGCCCTCAGCGATGATGTTGCCCCAGGACGGGACCTCCGGCGGGGTGCCGACGCCGAGGAAGCCCAGATAGGCCTCGATCAGCACAGCGGAGGCGGCGATGTAGGTCGCCTGCACGATGATCGGCGTCATGGCATTCGGGAGAATATGGCGCAGCAGGATGGCCCAAGTGCGGGTGCCCGAGGCCACGGCACCCTGGACGAAGGTCTGCTCTCGGATCGACAGCACCACGGCGCGTACCAGGCGCACCACGCGGGGAATTTCCGGGATGGTGATGGCAACGATCACCGTCTGCACGCTGGCTCGGGTCAGGGACAGCATGGCGACGGCCAGCAGGATACCGGGGATGGCCATCAACCCGTCCATGATCCGCATCACCACCGTGTCCATTGCGCGGAAATACCCGGCGACCAGCCCAACCAAGGTGCCGGTCACGGTGCTGAGGCACGCCACGGAGATCGCGATCAGCAGCGATATCTGCCCGCCCCACAGCGTACGGGTCAGCACGTCCCGCCCGTAGGCGTCGGTGCCGAACCAGTGCGCGCCCGATGGCGGCCTCAACCGCTGCGCCACGTTCAGCTTGATCGGATCATAGGGCGCGATCCAGGGCGCCAGCACCGACAGCGTCACCAGGATGCACAGCAGCGTGCCGCCGATGACGACCCTTGGGTAACGGCGGAAAAAGACCCTCAATAACGGATCCTCGGATCGAGGAACGCGTATGTCAGGTCAATCGCCAGATTGATCAGCACATAGACGAAGGAAGCCATCAGGATCACGCCCTGAATGACGGGGTAATCGCGCTGGGTCACGGCCTCGATCGTCAGGCGGCCGATGCCGGGGATGGCGAAGACGCTCTCGGTCACAACGACGCCGCCGATCAACAAAGCGATGCCCAGGCCAATGGTGGTGACGATGGGCACGGCGGCGTTCTTCAACGCGTGGCGGATCAGGACCGTGCCCGGGGCGAGGCCCTTCGCTCGGGCGGTGCGGATGTAATCCTCATTCAACACGTCCAGCATGGTGCTGCGGGTCATGCGCGCCAGCAGGGCGGCAAACACCAGCCCCAGGGTGATCGCCGGTAGCACAAGGTGCTGCCAGAACCCAGTGAAATTCTGCGAAAACGGTGTGTACCCCTGCACCGGCAACCAGCGCAGCGTGCGGGCGAACTCGAACACCAGCCCGTACCCGATCAGGAATACCGGGGCGGAGAACGCCAGAACGGCGATCCCCATCGCCAGATGATCGATCCAGCTTCCCGCCTTCCAGGCTGCCAGCACGCCGACCGGAACCGCGATGCACACGGCGAAAATCATAGTGACGCAGGCCAGCGCCAAGGTCGGCTCCATGCGTTGCGTGATCAGTGTCCAGACCGAGACCTTGTTGAACACCGAAACCCCGAAATCCCCCTGCAGCAGCGCCCCGATCCACAGTGCGAACTGGGTCAGCAGCGGCTTGTCCAGGCCTAAGCTGACACGAATCATCTCGACATCCGCCGTGGTAGCGTTGTCCCCGGCGATGATCGCCGCGGGGTCGCCCGGGCTGAGGTGCAGCAGCAAAAACACCACGATGGCCACCACCAGCATCACCGGGATGGTCATCAGGATACGGCGGAGGATGAAGCCAGCCATACTATTGCTTGTCGATGTTCCAGTAGATGGGCAGCGGCGCGTTCAGCACCCCCGTCACGTTCTTGCGGAACGCGATCGGCTGGAAATACTGACCCAGCGACACATACGGCACCGACACATAGGCTCGGGATTGAATCCCTTCAATCAACGCGCGCCGTTTCGCCGCCTCCGGCTCCCGCATCCAGGCATTGACCATCTTGTCGAGGTCCAGGTCGCACGGCCAGCCCGGATTGGCCTCCCCACAACGGGAGTTGAACCAGATATTGCTGATCGGGTTCGACACGTCCGGCCCGCCCTGGCTGGTGATGAACAGGTTCCAGCCGCCTTTGTCCGGCGGGTCCTTGCGCATCCGCCGCACCGAGATGGTTGACCAGTCGGCCGCTTGCACGTCGACGTTGACCCCGGCCCGCCGCAGCGATTCGATCAGCACCGCCGTTGCCGCGTTGTATTGCGGCCGATCGGTCGGTTGCAGCACCACCAGCGGCTCGCCCTTGTAGCCACCCTCCGCCAGCAGCGCCTTGGCCTTGGCGTAATCGGGCTTGCGCAGCGGATCGGAGCCGACGGCGGTGTCGTTGTCCGAATTGCACAGGAAGAACGCGCCGCAGAACTTCAGGTAAAGCGACTCATCCCCGGCCACTGCCTGCATGAACTCGGCCTGATCGATCAGGTAAAGCAGCGCCTGACGCGCTTTATAGTTATCGAACGGCGGATACAGCGTGTTCGGGCGCAACAGGATTTGTACGCCCAGCGGATCGATATTCTTGACCACGATGTCGGGGCTGTCCTTCAGGAGCCGGATGAAGTCGAGCGGCGGCATTTCGTAATAGTCAACCTCCCCGGCCATCATCGCGTTCAGCGCGGTATTGGCGTCCGGGATATACAGCCACTCCAGCCGGTCGAGCTTGGCGACATGTCCGCCGGCCATCATGTCCGGCGGCTCCTTGCGCGGCACATAAGCCTCGTTGCGGGCGAACACGACCTTATTGCCGGGACGCCATTGATCCCGCAGCATTTTGAAGGCGCCTGAGCCGACGGCCTCGGTGATCTGCTCGTTCGGGGGCTTGCCCGCCTGCCGCTCGGGCATGATGTAGGCGGTCGCCGGGCTGCCCAGGGAGTCCAGGACAAGGCCGAAGGGTTCCTTCAGCACGATGCGAAACGTCTTGGCATCGACCGCGTCGAGGCCGGCGACGAATTTCGCGAAGGCCTGCCCTGCCCCCAGCTTGATCATCCAACGCTTCAGCGACGCCACCACGTCTGTCGAGGTCACCGGCGCACCATCATGGAAGGTCTGCCCGGGGCGCAGCACGAAGGTCCAGGTCAGCTTGTCGTCGCTGGTCGTCCAGCTCTCGACCATCTGCGGCCGCGGCTGGAACTTTGAATCGTAGGAGAACAGCGTGTCGTAGATGACGTAGCTGAACCGGGTGGTGATGTAGGTGGCCGTCCAGGTGGGATCGAGCACCTTGATATCCGCATGGACCACCGCGCGCAGGGTTTTATCCCCGGCGGAGGCGGTTGCGAGGGGCGCGAGGAGGAGAACGAGGGCGAGGAGCAGCCATCGTAAACCCATCGTCATGGTCGCCCTCGGGCTTGACGGAAAAACTGGAGTCGCCACTACGACGTTGTTATTCGTTTCCATCATTTCTTCTCGATATTCCAATAGACGGGCAGGCCGGCCTCAAGCACGCCCGTGATGTTCTTGCGGAAGGCGATCGGCTGGAAGAACTGCCCGAATGGTATGTAGGGCACCGATTCGTAGGCGCGGGTTTGGATCGCATCGATCATCGAGCGGCGCTTTACCGCATCGGACTCTCGCATCCATTTCCCAAGCAGCGCCTCCAGTTGATCGTCGCAGGCCCAGCCGGCGTTGGCATGCTCGCAACGGGAGTTGAACCAGCCGTTGGTCAGTGGGTTGGCGGTATCGGGCCCACCCTGAGTCGTGATGAACAGGTTCCAGCCGCCTTTGTCGATCGGCTCCTTCCGGGCGCGCCGGACGGAGATGGTGGACCAGTCGGCCGACTGGATGTCTACGTTCACCCCGGCCTTGCGCAGCTGGGCGATCAGCACCGTCATCGCCGCGCTGTATTGCGGCCGATCGGTAGGCTGCAAAACCACGATCTTTTCACCGTTGTAGCCGGCTTCCTTCAACAACCTCCTGGCTTTCTCGATATCCGGCTTACGCATGGGGGCGGAGCCGACATCGGTCTCATTCGACGAATTGCACAGGAAGAAGGCGCCACAGAACCGCATGTACAAGCTGTCGTCGCCGACCACCGCCTGCATGGTTTCCGCCTGATCGACCAGATACAGCAGGGCCTGCCGAGCCTTGTAGTTGTTGAAGGGCGGATTAAGGCTGTTGGGGCGAATCAGTGCCTGCAAGCCCAGGTGGTCGATATTCAGTACCGTCAGGTTGGGATCGTCCTTCATCAACCGGATGAAATCGAGCGGCGGCGCCTCGAAATAGTCGATTTCTCCGGCCATCAGGGCGCTGAGCGTGGTGTTGGCGTCGGGGATATACAGCCATTCCAGCCGGTCTAATTTTGCGATCTTGCCGCCCGAGAGGTAATCTGCCGGCTCCTTGCGGGGCACATAGCCCTCGTGCCGAGCGAACACCACCTTGTTGCCCGGCCGCCATTGATCTTTCAACATCTTGAAGGGGCCGGAGCCGATGGATTCCGTGATCTGTTCGGTGAGTGGCTTGTTGGCGATCCGCTCCGGCATGATGAACGCGGTCCCCGGGGCGCCGAGGGTTTCGATCACCAATCCGAACGGTTCCTTCAAAACGAGTTTGAAGGTGGATTTGTCCACGACCTCCAGGCTGCCGACGAACTGCGCCAGCACCTGCCCGGCGGAGATCTTGGCCATCCAGCGCTTCAGCGAGGCCACGCAATCCGCCGCCGTGACGGGCTGGCCGTCATGGAAGATCAGACCGGGGCGCAACGTGAAGGTGTAGGTCAGATTGTCTGGCGTGACGCTCCAGCTGTCGACCATTTGGGGCGTCGGCTCGAATTTCGAGTTGAAAGCGAACAGCGTGTCGTACACCACGTAACCGTAACGGTTGGTGATGTAGATCGTCGTCCAGGTAGGATCGAGGATTTTCAGATCGGCGTGCACCACAGCCCGTAAGGTCGTGTCCCCGGCGGAGGCAGTGGTGAGGGAAACCAGGATGAGGACGGCGGCGAGAATAAACCTTCGCAACCTCTCCGTCATGGTCAGGCCCGACCATGACGGAGCGACCAAGGACTTTGCTTCCGTTTTCATCACCTCTTCTCGATATTCCAATAGACTGGCATCCCGGCTTCAAGCACACCGGCAACATTCTTGCGGTAGGCGATCGGCTGGAAGAACTGGCCCATCGGCGCGTAGGGCACCGACGTGTAGGCCTGCTCCTGCAACGCCGGGATCATGGCGTGCCGCTTGTCGCGGTCCGGTTCGTGCGACCAGGCGGAGATCATCGCCTGCAACTTCGCATCGCAGGGCCAGCCAATATTGGCCTTTTCGCAGTTGGAGCCGATCCAATAGTTGCTGACGGGGTTGGAGGCGTCCGGCCCGCCGTGGCCGGTGATCACGATGTTCCAGCCCCCGTTTTCCGGCGGGTCCCGGCGTGCGCGGCGGATGGAAATGGTACTCCAATCGGCGGGTTGCAGGTCGACGTTCACGCCGATGGCACGCAGCTTTTCGGTCATGACCATGGTGGCGGCGTTGTACGGAGGGCGGTCGGTGGGCTGTAGGACAACCAGTTTTTCGCCCTTGTATCCAGCCTCCGCCAACAACGCCTTGGCCTTGGCGAGGTCCGGGGCCTTTGCCGATCCGGCATCGGTTTCATTATCCGACCCGCACATGAACAGCGCGCCGCAGAATTTTAGGTAGAGGTCCGGGTTGCCCACGACCGCCTGATTGAACTCCTCCTGGCTCGCCAGGTACAGCAAGGCTTGCCGAGCCTTGAAGTTGTCGAAGGGCGGGAACAGGCTGTTGGGACGCATGAACTGCTGCACGCCCAGCTTGTCGATGACCTTCACGACAATCTCGGGGTTGTCCTTCATCAGCGTCACGAAATCGAGCGGCGGCAACTCGTAATAGTCCATCTCCCCGGTCATCAGGGCGCTCAGCGCGGTGTTGGCGTCGGGGATGTAGTGCCACTCCACTCGGTCGAGCTTGGCCACCTTGCCGCCGGCCATGTAGTCGGGCGGCTCCTTGCGAGGGACATAGGCGGGGTTGCGGACGTAGACGACCTTGCTGCCGGGCCGCCACTCGTCGCGCTTCATGATAAAGGGGCCGGAGCCGATGGACGACGTCACGACCTCCGTCGACGGCGCGCTGGCCACTTTCTCGGGCATGATGAAGGGCGGTACACCCCAGCGGCCGAAGGTTTCCAGCACCAGGGCGTATGGTTCTGTTAGTACCAGCTTGAAGGTGGCAGGGCTGGTGGCCTCAAACGCCGCGATGCGGGCGTTCAACTGCTGCCCCATCCCGTCGCGCGCCATCCAGCGTTTCAGGGAGGCTATGCAATCAGCCGCTGTGACAGGGGCACCGTCATGGAAGGTCTGACCGGGACGGAGGGTGAAAGTCCAGGTCAGCCGGTCGTCGCTGACCGTCCAGGTGTCCACCATCTGTGGCCGCGGCACGAACTTGCTGTCGAGCCCGAACAGCGTGTCGTACACCAGATAGCCGTAGCGATTGGTGATGTAGGTTGTGTTGGCGGTGGTATCGAGCACCTTCAAATCCGCGTGCGCGATCACCCGCAGCGTCTGCTCGGCTGCATACGCTTGCGTGTAGCCAAGGAACGCGGCGGCGGCGGCGACAAGTGTCGGCAAGATTCGCATGTGCGGTCGTTTCCCCCGGAGGCATTGTTGGTGGGGAGCATAGGGGGGATCGGGGGGATGGGCCAGCGGGCGGATAAGGACATCGACCGGCAAGCATGCTACGATCTGACCGCGCGAAGAAGCCAATCATGAGCGACGCCGCCATCGCCCGTATGCTACCCGACGAATTCCTGGAATGGGGCCTCCATCAGGCGCTCCGTTATGAGTTGGTCAATGGCGTACCGTACGCCATGTCCGGGGCGAAGCGGCGGCACGATCAGATCGTACTGAACGTCAACGCGATCTGGTTCGCAAGCGGGAGGAATACAAAACCGTTCCCTCCATGGCCCATATCGTCATCCTCGATCCAGACATCGCGGAGTCGATCCAATCGTCGCGCACATCGGGCCAGGACTGGCAGCATACGACGTTGGAGGGATTCAAAGCGATAATCGACGTCCCCGAAATAAACTGCACCCTCGACCTTGCGACGCTGTACGACGGTCTGACCTTCCAGCCCCGGCCGCGCGTGATGGTCAATATTTAAACACCACCCGCTTCTTCCGCTTGGGCTGCGGGATCCGCACCATCCCGCCCTGCTCTACCAGCTCGAAATCCACGATCGCGTCGGCCACGCCGTCCTGCAACCCGGTCGCTTTGGCCGGGTCGAGGGTCACGGACGGCTTCGGCGGCGGTTCTTTCTCGTCGGTCAAATCACACCCTCCTCCGCCAGTTTCTCCACGTCGGATTTGGTCATCCCAAGCATCGAGGTCAACAGCCACTCGTTGTCCTCGCCGTAGCCGGGGGCGCCGCGGTTGGTGGGGCCGCCGATATAGGCGGGGGTACGGGAGAACTTCATCGGCAGCTCGTAGATCGGCCAGGTGCCGATTTTTGTGCCCGTGACCTCAGTCAGCCATTTCAGGTGGCGGAGTTGTGGGTCCTTATCGACGCGATCTTCGGCGTTCTGGCACACCCCCGCGGGGACGCCGGCGTTTTGCAGCGCCATCATGATGTCCTCGGCGGTTTTCTCCGCGGCCCAGGCGCCGACGACAGCGTCCAGCGCATCCTGATGGTGCAGGCGGTCGGCCAGCGTCGCGAAGCGCCGGTCGTCGCGCCACTCGCCGTGACCGGCGACCGAGCACAAGATCTGCCAGTGGGTTTCATCGAAGCAGGCGATGGCGACCCATCGGTCCTTGCCCTTGCAGCGATACGCCCCGTGCGGCGCGGCCGGCTTATACGGCGAACGATTGCCGTAGCGCCGCCATTCGCGGTCGTTGGCCGACCAGTCCAGGACGGCTGTGCCGGTCAGGAACAGCCCGGACTCGCACTGGGAGGCATCGATCCACTGCCCCTGCCCTGTCTTCTCCCGGTGGTACAACGCGCCCAGCAAAGCCAGCGCGTAGCCATAGGCGCCCATCCAATCGAGGTATGAATACCCCCAGCTCACCGGCATCGCCGGTTCGGGCAACCCGGACATATCCGCCTGCCCGCCGAACGCCGCCGCCACCGGGCCGACGGTGCGCATGCGTCCGTACTTGCCGAGGGCGCCCATCCCAGCCTGTTGGATATAAATGATATCCGGTCGTATCTTCTTCATCACGTCGTAGCCCAACCCCAAACGCGGCAACACGCCCGGAGAAAAACCCTCGGCCACCACGTCGCAAATGCGCACCAGGTCCTTGGCGATCGCCAAGCCCTTGGGATGGCGAATATTCAACGAAATCCCGCGCTTACCGGCGTTCTTGTTGTTGAACTGCCCCCCCATGTCGAGGTCTTTCACCCCCGGCAGGGGGCCGGTCGCGGCATCGCGCGCCGCCCTGCCCCCAACCGGCGCCATGGCCGCCAGGCGGGTGTCGGGATTGTCCTTCCACTCAACCTTGTAGCTTTCCGCCCCCATCGCCGCGAGGAACCGCGTGCCGCCGGCGGAGGCCAGGAACCAGGCGAAATCCAGGATTTTGACGCCCTGCAAGGGGAACGGCTTGCCGTGCATCGCCGAAAGGCGGGGGTTCGCATTCGGCTTCGGCTGCGCCGGCACCGACGGCTGCCGTTCCAGCGAGCCCAGCACCTTGTCGGTGTCCTCGCCCAGCAGAGGCGCCCGCCGGCCCACCTGCCAGCTGGTCTCGGTCGCCAGCCACTTGCTGGTCGGGTAACGGAAGGAACGCCCGTGTTCGGGGTGGTAGACGTCGGCGAAGGAATACCGAGCGAGCCAATGCTCGTCCAAGGCGTTCTCGTGCGGCTTACGGAGCGGTGCCCAAAGCAGCCCGGCCTCCTGGGCCTCCAGCCATGGCATGTCTTTGTACGTCCACGCCCGCACGAAGCGCTGCACGACGTCAAGCATGTGCGCCCGCGCTTCATCCGACGACGTCGACCCCGGCACGGCACGCGCCTTCAGGTCCACATCCGGTCCCGGCGGTTGCAGGTCGGCCTGCATGCCGTACTTCTCCAGCAGCGGCACCAGGTTCTTGAGGTCGCGTGCGCCCATGCCGTGGGAGATGAAGAACCGCCCGTCCTTCGTGTGCACGATGCTGGGCGAATGGTTCGGATGCTCCGCGGCGTGGCGGCTGGTCAGGCGCCAGAGCGGCACCCTGCGCATCACCCAGTGCATGATATCGAGCTCGGGGTTCTTCGATACCGCCTCATGCACCGCCACGCCGATGTCCTGGCCAAGGCCGGTGCGGTGGCGGTTAATGGCGGCGGCGATGATGCCGGTGGCGAGTTGCTCGCCGGCGATGTGGTAGGCGTGCCAGACCTGTGGTGCGATCGGAGGCGTATCGTATTCGAAGTTTGGGTCGGGATCGTAGCCGCAATTCATCATGATGCCGCCGAGGGCCAGATGGATCAGATCCGACCCGTGTAAATTCGCCCATGGCCCATCGTCGCCGAAGGGCGTGATGCGGGCGACGATCAATTTTTCGAAGCGCGCGCATAGCGCCGCCCGGTCCAGCCCCAGCGCGGTGTTCAGCGCGCCGCAGGATGAATCCAGCAGGATGTCCGCGCCCTCCAGCAGTTTCAGCATCGACGCCTTGCCCGCCGGACTCTGCAAATCGAGCACCACGGATTGCTTGCCGCGGTTGTAGTTCCAGTGGAACAGCGACCGCTCAAGGCCGGGCTGGTCGTCCAGGAACGGCCCGATGCGGCGGGTGGCGTTGCCCTCGGGTGGCTCGATCTTGATGACCTCGGCGCCGAGGCCCGACAGCAGCAGACCGGCGTATTCGGCGCGCTCATCCGCGACCTCGATCACCCGCAGGCCGGCCAGCATGCCGGGGCCGGCGTTTCCCAGCATCGGGCCGGGGCCGGAGCCGATGCCGGCCTCGGTCGGCGCGTTTCCGTTACTCATTGTTCGTTTCCTTTTAGGCAATCGGTTCAGGGCCGCGTGCGGGCCAGCATTTCCAGCAGAATCGGATTCACAAACTCGGGCGCCTCGAATGCTGCCCAGTGTCCCGCGCCGGGAATCAGCCGGACGTCGGCGTCGGGCCGGCGCGCCCGCATCGCCGCCACCCGTTCCGGCCCCTTTGGATCGGCCGGGGGATCGAGCGCCCCATACATCGCGTTGATCGGCACGCGCAGCGTATCGATCGCGGTCAGGATCGCACCGCCGCGCGAAATCGACGGCGTCTTCAGGCGGGAGCGGATGGTGTTCCAATCCTGGATCGTGAGCGCCAGATCGTCGATCTTGGCCGGGTCCGCGATCATCAAACGGTTGAGGTTGTAGCGGTGGGCCTCCCGGCGTTCCAGGCCCTCCAGATGGCGCACTTTCATCAGCGTCACCGAAAATCCCACCGAGGCGACGCCGGACGCACCGATGATCGTGACCGAACGAATGCGCTTCTCCCGCACGACGCCGACGCAGCTCGCCATGGTGCCGCCAAAGGAGAACCCGACGACGTCGTATGTCGCGTCTTCGCCGACGATCCGGTCGATGCCACTGGCGACGATGGCGGCCATCGCCAAGGCATCCTTGTCATCGGGCGGGTAATCCGACTCGCCGAGGCCCGGCAGATCTGGCACCAGCACCCGGTAGCTCTCCACCAACGCCGGGATGTTCTTGATCCAATGCCGCCAGGACCCCGCGCCCCCGTGGAACAGCACGACCACCGGGGCGGTGCCGCCTGACCGGTCCCACAGATGCCAGACCATGCGACCTGCACCGCACGGCGTTTCATACCGGGTGGACTGGCTCTCCACCTGGTCGATGTAGCTTTGGGGGTCGCCAAGGGCTTGCAAGTTGGGGGTCACCTGATCGTTCATCGTCGTTCCCGTGCGTGGAGGCTTTGCCGAGTGGCGTTCGGCCGATCCTACAAACACTGCGCGCAACCGCCAAATCGGTGGCCGTCATGAGCAGCCCGCGACCGCTCCGGTTCAGTCTGAATGTCATTCCATATCGGTTTGCTATGTTTCGGCGATCGTTCGCTGGCCATGTTCGCAAGTCGATAATAGGCTCTTTACAATAAGGTTATGATACGGGGGACTATCGGGCGTGACCAAACAACTGCCGCCGATCGGGTTTTTGGAACTATTACAGGCTTTCGGGTAGCGATGGATCGTTAACGTTCCCGACCGCCCACGCCGCTTTCCAGGCATCCGATCGCGCTGCCAAGGTACCCGCTGACTGGAATCCTTCCCACGCCCCCTGCCCTAGCCGGCGCCGTAAATCGGTATCGCGCACCAGGCGACAGAGTGCGGCATACCAGGCGTCTTCGTTGTTGGGGACCAGCATCCCGCCTGGCCCATCCGCGACGGAACCACGGTAAACCGCAACGTCGGAAGCCAGCAGCGCCAATCCCAGCGCCGCATAATCCCATGTTTTTATAGGTGACTTGCATCGGTTGAACGCAGTGTCGGCCAATGGCACCAACCCGATATCCCAGGCAGGTTGATGCGTGATCCAGTTCACGAAGCCGGGGTAGGACGCGTTGGCGGTGGGGGGCATCCCGATACGGCGTACCCAGTCGGGCAGCCTTTTACGGCTGCTGAATCCCAGCATGCCGAGTTCTACTCGGCCTCCGAACGCATCGAACATCCGGGCCAGCGCCGGTGCGATCATAGCAAAATCGGCGTCATGCGTCGCGGTGCCCATGCACAGGATGCGCACCGGTCCCCGATGGAGGGAACTGTCCCAGCGAGGGGGTGGCGTACGGCCCCAAAGCCGTTCATCCAGGGCATTGGACACGACAATGGCATCGTCGCGGGTGGATCGCAGCGCCTCGGCCAGTACCGGTGTCGACACGAATACCCGGTCCGCGTGGCGAAGCAGGCGTTGCACCGTCTTGGCCTTGGGGCGCAGCACCTTGGCATCCGGGTGGTCGCGTGGGATATTCAGCAAGTCGTCGTCAAGGTCGTAAACCAGCCGAGCGCCCGTGGCCCGGGCATGCGCCGCCAGGGCGTCGGCGGCAGCGGGGTTGGCAACGCCGTAGCGTTGTGTCGCCACGATATCGGCACGGTAACGCGTCGCGGATGCGGCATCCGCCACCACGATATCCAATGCGCCGTCGCCTGCCGCGTGGTCCAGCGGCAGGAGCATTCTGATGTAGGCACAAGGCGTGAATGCACCATTGTCGAACCGCTCTGGAATGACGAGGACGCTGGTGCGGCCCTTGCGGCGCAGGTCGACCAAGCCCCGCCGGTGCACCGCCGGGGCCGCCAGATATGGTTCTGTATAGAAATCCGCCACCGAAGGGCGATCCGGACCACGCGGAGCGGGGCCATGCAAGGCGGCGCGTGCGGCCTTGAACGCGTCCAGCCAAGGAACGGTATCGAAGCTGGGTTCAACCAGCCATGTCAGTGGGCGTCCGGCCAGCCGTTCCGGCAACGCGCCAAGGCGGCTGGCGACGATGGGCAACCCGGATTCGATACCGGCGCTCAGGGTATAACTATAGGTCTCCGGCCAGGAGGCCGGGAACCAAAGTACGTGCGGCCGAGCCTGACGGATCAGTGCCGGCAGATCGGCTTCCTGGTAGCGGCCGCCGATGCGCAGGCGGGTGCGGGCTTCTGCCGGAAAGTCGTCCTCCACGTCTCCGATCAGATGAAATTCCAGCGTGGCGGGGTCGGCTGCCTCCATCACCGCTTCGACCATCGCGGCCCCCTTGTGGGCGGCCAGGATGCCGATCAACGCCACACGCAGCTTTCCGCCCTTTTTAGGTTTCAATGGCCGGAGCGGCCAGGGTCCGCCCATCACCGGTTCGTGCGGCGCGACGATGGCGCGCTCCCCCAGCCCGAAGCGCACCAGGCGGTCGCGCACGTCGGCGCTGGGGCAGATAACCCGCTCGGCCTCCCGAAACTGCCAAGCATACTCCAGCCGCCATGCCAGTATGTCGCGTGCCCCGTGAGACGGGCGGTCGGCGATGCAGGCGTTGCAGGCGGCTGGCCCAGGCTCCCCGCAGTAGAGGCCATCCAGCCGGGGAAGCAGGTTCACCTGTGGGCAAAGACCGAAATAATCGTGCACCGTGAGATCGAAGCCAACCTTCAGGCGATGGACCAGCGCCCTGACATCGATATCCATGCCCGACAGATGATGGATGTGCACGCGGTTGACTCCAGCGGAGCGGAGCAGGCGGAGCATGTCGTCCAGTCGTTCGGCCGGCAGATCTAGCACCGGATGACCGGGAATGGATGGCACCGATAGCTCCGAACCGCGTGTTGTCGCCAACAGCAGCAGGCAATTGGCGCGTCCCGCCAGTTGGCCGACCAAACGATCGATGTGCATCCGCACGCCGCCGCCGAGGTCGTGGCACACCATCAGGATGGTCGGCAGTCCCGACCCGGCGAACAACGCGGCCGTGATGGCAATGCGGTATGGACCCACGTCGTCCTGGCGTACATGCCGAGCGATCTGGGAGAGGTAGGCGGGGTAGCGTGCGGTAAGGGTCCGCATCGCGGCCGCCGATCTGGCGTTCGACTCGCCGGCGAAGCTCACGGCCCCTTCGTGGTAGACAAAAACGTCGCAGGCGAGCGTGTGACGCCAACCTTTGGCAGTCGCCCGCAGACAGAAGTCGTTTTCCTCGCCGTAGCCGCGGCCAAACACCGCCTCATCGAACAGACCTACGGCATCCAGCGCCGCGCGGCGGATGTACATGCAGAACCCGACCGTGGTGGGCAGATCCACCGATCGTCCGGCATTCACCGTCTGGCAGACCGTGTCGAGATCCGCGAGGGTGTTGCCGAACGGCAGGACGCTGCCTTGATTGCGAGGGTAGCCGCAGATGGTGGCGTTGTTGGAAAATGGGGAAACGGTGGCAATGCGCGTTTCCCGATAGGCCTGCGCGGCCAGACGCGGGAGCCAGCCTGACGGAACCTCCGTGTCGCTGTTCAATAGCACCACGTCGTTGGTACCGGCTTCCTGCATGCCTAGATTGACCGAGGCGACGAAT
The DNA here is from genome assembly GCA_903924985.1 of uncultured Acetobacteraceae bacterium. Lineage (GTDB taxonomy): Bacteria > Pseudomonadota > Alphaproteobacteria > Acetobacterales > Acetobacteraceae > Rhodopila. Next base: position 7,777 of record CAIYDT010000139.1, on the reverse strand, counting down.
CCGAGGTTGCGAGCATTGCGCAACAACACGATCTGCCCCTTGGCGGCGAGCTTGTTCAGCCAGGCGCTCAGCTCGGGTTCCGGCGATTTATCATCGATGACGATGACCCGGCCCGGTAGCCGGTCGGCATCGGTCAGCACGGACCCGAGGCAGCGCCGGGTGGCCGCCAGCCCTTTGTAAACCGGCATTACGATGTCGACCGTCAGGCCGGCCGGCACAGGCAGTGGCGGCGTCGTGGAGGGCAGGTAATCCGCGATCCCGATCGGTTTTTCCGTCAGGAATCCGCGTGCCGCCCCGACCCGCAAGTGGTACAGTAGCGGGTTGGCCGCGGCCTCGGGATATTGGTCGACGTACCAGGTCGCGTCGAACCTCGGATGCGGGTTGCGCAGCTCGGCCGCGCCGGATTGCAGATAATGCAGCAGCGGATTGACGCCGGAGGTCCCGACATCCGGGTAATGTTCCGCGTACCAGGCGCTGTCGAACCAGCGGTTGGGATCCCGCGCTTCAGCCGCACCATGGACCATGAAGTGACGGAGAGGATCGAGGCCGGCGGCAACGACGTCGGGATAGCGCGACAGGTACCATGGGGCATCGAAGAACCCCGACAGCACCTGTGCGAGCCCTGCTTCGGAGGTCGATTCAGGCCGGTCCTGACGCGGCGGCATCATACGCTGGCCCATGGAAGTGCGGTTCGGAACACGTTTATTCACCACTTAGCACAACCTTAAGTTTTGGCAAATACGTGATTACTACCGTGCACATACGGACTCACCCCCGCCCGAACAGCCGGCGCAAGCGGCTGCCAGGCCTTGGGGCGGAAAGGCGAAGGTTTCCGCGCAGTGAGAAGCCGTTTGGTCGGGCGTCGCAGGCGCTGCGCATCTCCGCCCGGAACTGCTTCAACTCGCTATCGTCGCGCCAGGGCGCGCGATAGGTCTGATCCGTCATCAGCGGGCGGGCGATTTCCAGATTGCGCTCGACCTGGGCGTGGTCGATGAAACTTGGTACATCCACGACCGTGAGATCGCCGTGAAGCAGCTTACAACGCATCTGCTCCTTCCCATCCACGATACGGTCGGTCCCGCCGAATCCCACGCGGACCAGACGCCTGGTGTGTTCGACATGCTCATGCCCGTATCCTTTGAAACGGGAGTCGTAGAACCCCCCGAACATCAGCGATTCCCGCGAAAAGGCGGCGCATTGCGCGGTTATGACCTCACACAGGATCGGATCGGCAGCGGTGCCTTGCCCGGAGATGAACTGATCTTTCATCCAAGGCGCGGCAAAATTGACATGACCCCAGAGGCGCGCGGCCGCAATCCATGCCTCCTCCCAGCCCGGTTTCGATGGCTGGGTATCGTCCTCCAACAGGATCACTGTCTCACAGCAGAGCATTTCGCTGAGCAGGTACAAAGCGCGGTTTTTGTTCCATGCGATACCCATGTTAACGCCCGTAACCACGGGCACGTCGTTCTCCCTTAACCAGGCCAGGGTGCCGTCGGTGGAGCCGTCGTCGGCCACCACGAGTTCCACGTTCGGATGGCGGGTCAGGCGGCGTACCTTCTCGACCGTGGCGGCCAGAACATCCCTGCGGTTGTAGGTGACGATGCCAATTCCGATCCGCGGCACGGTGTGGTCCTTCATGGAAGCAGTGCGGCCAGCAGCATCGCCCCAGCCCCGGCGCCCAGCATGTATAACGGGCCAATTCTTGTGAAGGCGAAGACTGCCGCGCCGCCGATGGTGATGATGTGCGGCAGGATGCCGTGTTCCGTCGCCCGCATCAGCGCGAGACCGCTGGCGAAGGTCAGTCCGATGGCAACGGGGGCCAAAGCGTTCTCCACCAGTTCGCGCCAGGCGGAATGAGCGGCGCGATGCCAGAAGCGGGCGACGAAATGCACCGCGATGCAGGACGGCAGGAACATCGCGACGAAGGACACCGCCGCCCCCGGCAGGCCGGCGGCCTTCTGGCCGATCAGCAATACAATCAGGGAACCCGGACCCGGAGCGGCGCGGGAGATCGCGAACATGTCGAGAAACTCGCCGGCGGTCATCCAATGGTAGGTGTCCACAGCGGCGCGCTGGATATCGGGCATCACCCCCGCCCCGCCGCCGAACGCCAGCATGGACAGCAAGGCGAACAGCCAGAAGAGTTGCAGCAGGACCGGTATCATCGCGAGCGCCCGAACCAGGCGATCAGCAGGCTGATGGGCATCATGACCCCGAGAACATGCGGCAGGCGAAGTCCGAATACGCCAATGCCCAGCGCCACGCCGAGCGTAACCAGCGCCGGCCCGATGCGCCGTAAATTGTTCAGTGCCAGCCGAACGCCGAGGCCCAGGTTCATGCCCAGCGCCACCGCGCCCATCCCCGACAGCGCGATGCTGAACCACATACTGCCGCCGTGCGGGCGCATGTAGAGGAAGCCCGCGACCAGTACGATAGCGACCGGCAGCGCCGTCAGACCCGCGAAGCACGCCAGCGCCCCCGGCACGCCCCGCATTTGGGTGCCGATGAACACGGCCAGATTGACGTTGGTGGCGCCGGGCACCAGCTGCGACAGGGCGTAGCCGGACAGGAACTGCTGTTCGCTCAGCCAGCCATGGGTCTGCACGACCTCCCGCCTCGTCCAGGCGGCGAGGCCACCGCCGAAGCTCATCATTCCGATGCGGGCGAACCCGACGAAGAGCGCCGCGAGGTTTGGTTTGTTGAACTCCCGATTCCCCATCTCGCCATTCAAGCCCGTACGCTATGCAGTGGACAGGGTCATAGGGGAGCGGACGCGGATGGAATACAGGTCAGTCGGAAAAAGTGGGCTGAAAGTGTCGCCGCTTTGCCTAGGTGCCATGATGTTCGGGGGTGTGACCGATGAGCCGACGGCGGCGCGCATCGTCGCCAAGGCGCGCGATCGGGCGATCAACTTCATCGACACCGCCGACGGGTACAATGGGGGCAAGTCGGAGGAAATCGTGGGACGCACCATCCGGGAACACCGGTCCTGGTGGGTACTGGCGACCAAGATCGCCAACCCGACGGGCCAAGGCCCCAATGCCCAGGGCCTGTCGCGCCGGCAGGTGAACCACGCGGTCGAGGGCAGCCTGCGCCGGCTGGGCGTCAACGAGATCGACCTGCTGTATCTGCACAAGGAGGACCACTCCACCCCGCTGGCCGAGACAGTGCACGCGCTGGCGGATCTTATTCGCGCCGGGAAAATTCGGTATTTCGGGGTGTCCAATTACCGCGGCTGGCGGGTGGCGGAGATTTGCCGGCTTTGCGACGACATCGGCATCGACCGGCCCATCGCCAGTCAGCCACTGTACAACGCGCTAAACCGGGAAGTGGAAACCGAGCATCTGCCGGCCTGCGGGTATTTCGGGCTGGGCGTGGTGCCTTACAGCCCGCTGGCGCGTGGGGTGCTGACGGGGAAATACAAGCCGGATGTACCTCCCCCACCTGGCACCCGCGCGGGGCGGCAGGACCGGCGGATGCTGGAATCCGAATGGAGGCCGGAGAGTCTGCACATCGCCGCCGAGATTACGGCGCATGCGGCGAAGCGTGGCATGACCACGGGGGAGTTTGCGCTGGCGTGGGTGCTGAACAACCGCTTCGTCACCGGTGCGGTCGGGGGCCCTCGGACCGAGGAGCATTGGGACGCTTACGTGGGGTCTTTGGCGTGTCGGTTAACCGCCGAAGATGAGGCGTTCGTCGACCGTCTGGTATCGCCGGGGCATCCCTCGACGCCGGGGTACAACGACCCGTCGTATCCGATCGAGGGGCGGCCGGTGCGGGGGTGATGGCGGCGGGGTGCTAAGTGGGATCGTCCGTAGCTTTACCGAAGCATGCTGGCTAGTTCGATATCTTTATGATCAGGAGTATTGACTCCCATAGATACGCTTGACCGGGATGGAATCCAGATCGACATTTTCGAGACACCGAACATTGATCGTCCATACCGACGGATCGGTACGCGGCCGCCGGAACGGCTGAATTCCGCAAGTCGGGCAGAAATAATCACGCGCGGTATGCGTATGGAAGGTATAGAGTGATAAGTCCTCAAGCGGGGTGAGGAGCCTAACGCACTCCGGGGCCACTCGATGATTCAGCGCCCCGCGACGCCGGCAGATCGAACAATCGCATACCCGGACGTGATCCAGGTCCGCATCGACCTCAAATTTAACCCGGCCACAATGACAAGAACCTCGATAAGTTTGCTGCATTGCTTCCTCGCGCTCTGTTCATGGAACGACCGTGGAATCTGGGGATGTCGCGGTCTCTGTTGAAATAGGTCAGTCGGTGTTGTCCGCCTTGAGCCGGTAAGCTCGGGGTGCCGAATCCACGAACAAAGGCAACGCCATGAAGACGAATAGCAGAACCTTCGCCGTCAAAGCGACGGCTCACCTGACCGAATCCTGGGAAGTCGTCCAAGCCAGTTTCAAGCGCTTCTGCCTCACCGCCGGGGTCGCCACGCTGACCAGGATGATGGAAGAGGACGCGACCGCGCCCTGCGGCGGCAGCTATAGGTGAATAGCATGATCACTCGACAAAACACCGACACTGGTTACCGCGCTACCCAAGCTCTTCAGTACCGCGACAGCGCTACCTCCGGCATGCCCAAGCGGGTCAAATAGCAGCACGGCGTCCGCTCCCTGGTCCACAATAGTGAAGTAGGATGAAATGTTGGCTGAAACGTCTTGGGCAGTCAGTTGCGCTCCGGAGAGGAGGCTACTCAGATCCAGAACGTCGCCGCCGGTTGGATTGAAGCCGGTGATTGTATCCATCCAGCCGCTGTGCAGCACGACTGTGTCGCTGCTAACGCCCGTGATGAACTGCATATTGTAACTGCCAGGGCCAGGATCGATCGCGCTGTTTGAAGTCGTGATCGTCACCACCTGGGTCGGAGCAGGTATTGTATCGGCGATGTATGCCGTCGTTACGTTCATTCCGGCCGTCACCGACGCGTCGTTAAGCGCCGTTCCGTCAACACCCGTCAGCACGCTGTCGGCGGCCGGAATGAATGAGCTTGAGTATGGCGTCGTTGTGCCCAGCCCGGCCGCTTCGGTCCTGGTGGTGAAGTCGAGTGCCACGGCAATCTTGTTTCGTACCTCGATTGCGTCGGCACCCGTCGCACCGTTTGCGATTGCCAACGCTGCCGCGCCAAGCCCAACCGCACCGCTGGTGATCTGACCGACCCAGTAGGCCTTGCCACCCACATCGGGCGCACGACCGAACAGGTTGGCGTAGACGCTGTTGATGAACGTTTTCAGACCAGCCTGACCGGAGGGCGTGTTCAGATTAAGATTGGGTGTCGCCAGGAAGGGGTAGAGAGCGTAGGTTTCCGGCTGTGGCGTGAACGCGTTGGCGATGTTGGTCAGTGCCTGTGCCGCGCTCTGCCCGGCGGCCTGCGCCTGAAAGTTTTGCCCTTCCCAGAAAGTGTAGCCACCACCGTCGGCGGCGCGGTTGAAATACGCGATGTAAATCATCTCAAGTTGCTGATTGACATTAAGGAGGCCGATCAGGCCAGTAGTGATCGTCTCCGTCGTTATGACACTGGTCGCGCTGTCACTGGCGGACTGCCCGGCGGTATCGGTATCCTGGATGGTGAAATTGGTGGTGACGGTCTGGCCGGCTTGGGCCTGCAGGGCAGTCGGCGTGAACACCAAGCCGTCCAACGCGGCCGTGACAGCCGCCGCTGTGCCGGTGTCGGTGTAGACCCCGGTGGTGGCATGGTAGCTGCCACCGCCCAGGTTCGACAGCCCACCGTTTGCTGGCGCCGACAGGGTGACCGTTACCGTCTCAGTCTGACCGGGGTTCGGGTCGGTAATCGTGACCTTGGAAAATGGGGTCAAGGGCGTAATGTCGTTGGTTGTTTGACCTGCCGCCGAACCGGTGATGCTGAGCGGTTCGCCGGTGGACGTCGCGATGACGGTGGTCGTGCTGTCGATCACCGTCGCGCCCGCCGTGTCAATATCAGAAATCGTGAAGGTGGTCGTCACAGTTTGGCTCGAAGCTACCTGATGCGCGGTAGGGGTGAACACCAGACCGTCCACCGCCGCGGTGACAGCGGTGGGAGCACCAGTATCGGTGTAGACGCCAGTCGTTGCGTTATAGCTGCCGCCGCCCAGGTTGCTCAGCGTGCCGTTGGCCGCGGCGGACAGAGTTATTGTAATGGTCTCGGACTGGCCTACATTCGGATCGGTAATGGTCACCGTGGAGAATGGAGACAGCGCCGTGACGTCCGTCGTGTTTTGACCTGCGACGGTGCCGCCAATGACCGGCGGTGGAGCCGAGATAAACGAGGTTACCACACCTTTCGGTGTGCCGGAAGCGGTGTAAAGACCCCAGCTTGGACCGCTAAAGTCTGGGTTCGTATTGGTAGACGAATCGAATGCCGAAAATCCAAAGTAATTGATTTTATTCTGATTGGCATACTGAATAAAATTGGTCCAGAATGTTTCCTCATTCACGACGCTGCCCACGGCATTGCCGTTGGTGCCGGACGAGGGCCATCCGATCCCGCTGACGACGATATTTTTGGTAGTGAATTGGTTGACCAATTGACCGTAGAAAATTTGGAAAAATGCGTCCGCGTTCCAGGGGGTAATCGGCTGCGTCGCCCCGAGCGTATAGGGAGAGATGATGGGGAAAATCAAGTCCACCTGACTACCGAGGCTGGTGGTCAGGTAAGTGGTTGCGCTCTCCGACGTGGTGACCTGCACGCCAGCAGGGATGTGGGCCTTCACGTATTCAATTTCGCTAACCAGATAGCTATATTGGCTCGGGTTATTCGTCAAGAAATCGCTGCCGACATCGACGAACGGGATTTTCGACAAATCGGTCGCGGGGTTGTTCAACAGCGCGATCAGGTTGGCGATCTCGGTGTTATTCGCGGCTTGACCTGTCTGCGTCGTGGGATCGGCCAAATATGCCGACGGAACGACCTGCAGACCGTGTGCGATGGCGCTGGTCACGGCGTAGCTCATGCCGTTCGATATGGTGTACAGGCGGACCACGTTGCCGATCTTCGCGATGGTCGCCATGTCGGCGTCGATCTGCGCCTGCGACGGGTAGGATCCGCCGTCCGCGGGGGAGGGGCCGTAATCCACGCCGCGGATCGGCCCGATGGGGAGCGGGCTGGCAGTTTCCGTCGTGGTGATCGTGGTCGCGCTATCGCTGGCGGAGGCGCCGGCGGTGTCGGTAACCGCGACGGTGAGCGTGGTTGGGACCGTCGTTCCGGGCGAGACCTCGTGATAATAGGTTGGGGTGAACACCAGCCCATCCAGGTCGGTGGTCACGGCCGTCGCGGTGCCGATGTCGGTATAGACGCCGGTCGTCGCGTTGTAGCTGCCGCCGCCCAAATTGCTCAACGTGCCGTTCGCCGCTGACGATAGCGTGACGGTCAGGGTCTCCGTCTGGCCGATGTTCGGGTCCGAGATGGTGACATTGTTGAACGGGTTCAGGGTCGTGACGTCGGTGACGGTTTGCCCGCCGAAGGTGTTGGTGATCCGAATGGGGGAGGGCGTTGTCGAGCCCGCATTGAGGATTGTGGGCGCAAGCAAAATGGTGCCTGCCGCCCCGGTAGCCCCGACGACGCCATTGTCTTTTAGTGTCCCGACGTAACCGCTCACAACATACCGCCTTGCTTCTCATGACTCCCCTCATTTTTACACAATCCCGAAAGTATCGGTGAACACCGGCACCCCGGCGAGCATCTCGGCGAATTTCTCGATCAATGGCAGCAACCTCGCCTCCTTCATATTCGGAATCAGCTCGTAAAGCATGCTCC
>CAIYDT010000138.1 GCA_903924985.1 uncultured Acetobacteraceae bacterium | reverse complement strand
GTCAGCGGTCGCGGGCGGCTCTTCAACTGGCGGTTGTTCACCCGAGGGGTGACTGACCGCACCTGGGATTTGCTGGGTCATACCGGCAGAATCCAACGATTCTCCCGGGCTTGGCAATCATCCAACTGCCGGATTTAGGTTCACTCGCGTTTTGGATCCCACGACCTGTGCGGCGGGCGGCCCTCGGGTCACGCCCCGGGGACGACGAATAAAATAGAACGTTCACACCCACTCCGCCGCGATCTTCGGCGCGAACGGATACATGGCGATGTATTGCACAATGCGTGGCACATCGCCCCGGTTCGGGCGGCTGCCGTGCGGCAAGGCATCGTGCCAGATGACCAGGTCACCGGCTCGCCCGGCGATCGGCTTCGAACCAAGCGCGTGAAGGTCTTGCTGGCGGGGATTGGCATCCGGCGGCAGGGAGTCCAGCCATGCGTCGATCCGCCGGTGGAAACCGGGGACGCAGGTGAACGCGCCCTGCTCGGCGGTCGTGTCGGTCAGGTACAGGATGCCTTGCGTACTGAAACCCAGGGGGCGGGACAGGCTGGTGTCCCAATGCAGGTCGGGGCCTTGGAATGTCCAACCCGGGCGCTCCGGCACATTGAAGCCGACGCGATCGGTCGTGACCCACAGATCGGCCGAGTCCCATAATTGCGCGTAGGCTTTGTGCACGCGCATGGCGTAGCGATTGGCCTCGAAGGCTGGGTGCTGGAAGTATTGGATCATGATGCTCTGGCCGCCGCGATACCAGGACTCCCCATCGTCCAGCCGGGCGCCGCGATGCGTGAGGATGGCCTCGATCGCCGCGAGCCTGGATTCCTCGGGCACCGCGTCGTGCACGATCACGTATCCATGCTCATCCCAGAAAGTGAGGTCGTCCGCCGATAGGACCGGCTCGTGCGCATCCACCTCGGCCAGCCACGCGGCGATCTCGGGTGGCGGGGGTTTGCCGCCCATGGCAGCATTGATGCGGGCGATCCGTTCCGGTGGCACGCCGCCGGTGACCTCGACGATCCACCGTTCGAAGGCTTCGAGCGTGGGGTCCGTCCGGCCAAGATATTGCAGCGCCTGTTCTAATCCCAGTCCAAGCGCGTGGAACACCAGGCGATCTCGATGACCTTCGACGGGATCGTAGGGAAGGCGCTCTTGCTTCTGAATTTGAACCCGAGCCCAGGCGCGCTTCAGATGCATGACGCCGAGGAGGCCGGTTTCAGATACGGCGGGCAAATGGTGCATCTTTTGCTCCCAGCGCCGAAACTCCTGGTCGGAGTGAGAGGATTCGAACCTCCGGCCCCTGCGTCCCGAACACAGTGCTCTACCAGGCTGAGCTACACTCCGGCCAACGACGTTCGGTGTCCCGCACGTCGGAGGCGGGCATATAGCGGTCCCCGTCCCGGCAGGCAAGGCGCTATCTGACGTCCGTTGCTATTCCACTGCCACGCCGAAGCGGGGGGCGTTTTTAAGATCGTCCTTGAGCGCCTCCGGCCCTTCGGTCGGCAGCAATTCCAGGAAATTCAGACCGGCGTCGATGTCGTTTTCCCACATGTCGCGGGGGAGTTCGTACAGCAGCTCCACCCCGTAGCCGTTGGGATCGTTGATGTAGACGCTGTGGGTCACGCCGTGATTGACGCGCATGTTGAATTTGACGCCCTTGGTTTGCAGTTCCTCCAGCTTGGCTTGCCAGGATTCGCGGTCGGGCATGGCGATGGCGACGTGGTTGATCGCCTGCGGGGCGGTGAACGGGTTCCAGCCGCCCTCGGGCGGGGCCGGCAGGTTTGGGTTTTCCACCAGCGCCACATCGTGGTGGGTCAATTTGCCGTCGTGGTCGCCGCTGTAGAACCGCATCCGCGGCAACTTGCCCATCTCCGGCCGGGGTTTCAGAGCGCCGACCTGCTTGAGGCCGACAACATCGGTCCAGAAGCGGTGGGACTCGTCCATATCGCGGACATTTAGCACAACGTGATTCACGCCGACCGGGCTACGGCTCATGGGACGCCTCCTGGGTTGATTTCCGGTACTATACCTCGTTTTTCCCGCCGTTGCCACCAAAGGCCCGAGGCTATGACGCAGGCCAATCCCACCGTCGCGACCAGATCGATGGCCAGCATGGGCCCGACCCAGTCCGCCACGGCGCCGAACAGCAGAATGCCGAGCGGGCCCATGCCGATGCACACCGTCAGCAGGCCCATCAACCGCGACCTTATATGGCTGGGCGTGTGCAGCACGATCAGCGATGTCTGCATGTTGGCGAAGGCGGACGACCCGAATCCTCCGACCGCCAGCAGGCCGCAGGCCAGGGAGAAGAACGGGGAGAGCGGCATCAGGATGACGCAGGCCATGAGCAGGATGGAGCCGCCGACCATCAGCGTCCGCCCGGTCAGGTTGGGTCCGCCGGAGGTCAACCAGATGCCGCCGAGGAAGGCGCCGAAGGACTCGGATGCGGCGAGGACCCCGACCAGCGTGGGGGACACCTGGAACACCATTTTGCCGATGGGGGCGACCAAGGCGGAATAGGGGAAACCCAGCAAATTCATGAAGATCGTGACCATCAGCACGCCGGCGATGGTGACGTTGCCGCGGGCGTAGCGGATGCCCTCCGCCAGGTCGCGAGGCACCTGGCTTATGACCAGCCGGCGGGTGTTCTGCTTGTGGCGCAGGCCGAAGACCAGGAACGCCGCCAGTGCGAACACGGCGGTCGAGGCCATGTACGACCCGGTAATCCCCACCGTCTGATAGATGGCGCCGGCTGCGACAGGGCCGATCAAACGGGTGAAGGAGTTGGACATGGTATCGAGCGCGAGGGCTCGGGAGACGAGGGGGACCTCCACGCATTCCCCCACCATGCGGCGTCTGGTGGCCATTTCGGTAGACCAGACGACCCCCGTGACCGCCGCCGCGACGCCCAGATGCCAGGGGCGCACGACGTCGGACCATGCCAGAATCGCGATGCTGCCGGACGATAGGCACGCCATGATCTGACCGATCAGCAGCACGTGTTTGCGGTTCACCGCCTCACTGACGACGCCGGAGAAGGCGCCGAGCAGGAGCATGGGCATGGTACGGGCGGAGGAGACGATGGCGACGTCGAGGCCGGAGCCGGTGACATCCAGGGTGAACAGGGCGGCAGAGAGCAGCTCGAACCACCGCATGGTGTTCACGCAACCGCCAATCGCCCACAGACGGAGGAACGATGGCGCCGCCAAAAGGGCGCGCAGGCCGCTTGTTGTGTTGTTTGCTCCCTTGGTTATCATGGTTTCCACGTAGCAGAATCAACGCTCGGGAGAAGACCAATGAACGACATGGCAGCACAGCCGAAATTTAACCGTGCCGAGGAGGACCTCGGTAATATCGTGGAGCTCGGCCACGTCAACGTGTTGGTGCCGGATCAGGGTAAGGCGACAGCGTACTACCTCATGGGCCTGGGCCTGACCCGCGACCCGTACCTGATGGCGGGGTTGGAGAACATGTGGGTGAACGTGGGCCGAGGCCAGTTCCATCTGCCGACCCGCGGCACCCAGGTGGTGCGCGGCACCACGGGGCTGGTGCTGCCGGACCTGGAAGCGCTGCTGACACGGCTGGAATATGCCAAGAAGTTCCTGGAGGGGACGCAGTATTCGTACCGCATCGCGGGCGACGTGGTGGAGACCACCTGCCCCTGGGGCAACCGCATCCGTTGCCACGCCCCGACCCCGTCGCTGTTCGGGCCGATGCGCCTAGGCATGCCGTATGTGGAGTTCGACGTGCCCGTGGGCACCAAGCTGGATGGTATCGCGAAGTTCTATACCGAGATCCTGGGCGGCATCGCCGGCGTTTCGTCCGATGAGCGGGGCGCCTTCGCCTGGGCCAATACCTCCGCCGAGAGCAAAGTGATCTACCGGGAAAGCGCTACGAAGCACCCGGAATACGACGGCCACCACATCCAGATCACGCTGGCGGACTTCTCCGGCCCGCACAAGAAACTGCTGGAGCGCGGTCTGATCACCGAGGAAAGCGACCAGCACCAGTATCGCTTTCTGGATATCGTCGACGTGGACACCAACAAGCCCATCTTCACGATCGAGCATGAGACTCGGTCGATGCGCCACCCGATGTTCAATCGGGTTTTTGTCAATCGCAACCCGGACATGAACAACCGCAACTTCGTGCCGGGGTATGAGGTTGGTTTGTGGGCGCTGAACTGAGGTCTTTATCAACCGTCATGGCCGGGCCCGTGCCCGGCCATCTCATGCCAGTGCGGCACGACTAAACGCCACCCTCGGGCTTGACCCGAGGGCCCCCGCCGGCACAGTTGCTTAAAGATACCCCGAACGGGGACGACACAAGGAAACCGACCCATGACCCTTCCCCCGTACCAGGTCTCCGCGTTCAACACCGCCAAAGCGTCGGAGAACAAAATCCACGACGACGCCACGGCGCAGCGCTTCGGCTTCAAGGGCGGGCTTGTCGGCGGGGTGCATGTCTACGCCTACATGTCGCACATGCCCGTTTTGAAATGGGGTCGTGAGTGGCTGGAACGCGGCACCGGGGAGGCCAAGTTCGGCAAGCCCGTCTACGAGGGCGACATCGCCGAAATTACCGCGGTGGAAGACGCCAACGGCATGGAGATCGCGGTGAACAGCGGCGGCGTGCTCTGCGCCATCGGGCGGGCGGGGATGCCGGCTGGGCCTGTGCCCGCCCCGTTATTATCGGATTTTGTTGCCCTCGCCCCTCGGGCGAACCGTGTCGCGGCAGACGAGAAATCGATTGCGGTGGGCGATTGGCTCGGCATGAACCCGCTGACGGTGACGCCGGCGTATCAAACCCAGGATATCGGCGACACGCGGGAGACTTTGGGATTGTACCTGAATGAGGGAATCGTGCATCCAGGGACGGTGTTACGCTGCTGCAACTGGGCGCTGACGCATAACGTGATCCTGCCGGCCTGGATGCATATGGGGAGTTCGGTGCAGAACCTCGGCCTGGCTCGGGTGGGGGATACGCTGAACGTGCGGGCGCGGGTCACGAAGAACTACGAGCACAAGGGGCACAAGTGGGTGGAGATCGATGCGCTGGTGGTCGCGAATGAGGCGACACCGGTGGCGCGGGTGACGCATATCGCGATTTATCGGCCTCGGCAGTTGGCGGAAGCGGCGTAGGGATGTTTTTTTGACAGCACAAGCAAAGCTTGCCCCCGCGGAGGCAGGGGGGCCGTCTTGGCCAGGGTTTTGTCCTTGCGGGTCAGTTCCCGCTCTTGAAAATTCCAAGTCGCACTGGGCCGGTACCGTCGCCCGATCACCAATCGGATCAGCCACCCCGAGATAAATATGGGGCGCTGAATCCGCGGACGCCAGTAGCCCATAGTTGCACGCGGCCGGTTGTCCCGCCTAAGCTACCCGCCAGTAGGAGGGAACCGAACCCATGGATCTGCGCTTCACCCCCGAGGAGATCGCCTTCCGCGAGGAAGTCCGAACCTTCATCCGCGAAAACCTCCCCGCCGACATCCACGCCAAGATGAAGCTTGGCCACCACCCCGGCAAGGAAGACACTGTCCGCTGGCAGCGCATCCTGAACGCCAAGGGCTGGGCCGGCCTGTCCTGGCCCAAGGAGTGGGGCGGAACCGGCTGGACCGCGATCCAGAAGATGATCTTCCTGGAAGAAAACCAGATGGCGCCGGCCCCCGAGTTGTCGTCGTTCAACATCACGATGATCGGCCCGGTGCTGATCCAGTTCGGGACCGAGGCGCAGAAGAAGCGCTTCCTCCCGCGTGCCGCGAACATCGACGATTGGTGGTGCCAGGGGTTCTCCGAACCCGGCGCCGGGTCGGACCTGGCATCGTTGAAGACCGCGGCGAAGCTGGACGGCGACCACTACGTGGTGAACGGGCAGAAAATCTGGACCTCCACCGCACATCACGCCGACTGGTGCTTCCTCCTGGTCCGCACCAACCCGAACGCGCGCAAGCGGCAGGAGGGTATTTCCTTCCTGCTGGTCGACATGAAAACGCCGGGGATCACCGTGCGGCCGATCATCTCGATCGACGGGTCGCACCACCTCAATGAGGTATTTTTCGACGATGTCCGCGTCCCCGCCGACCAACTCGTCCACCAGGAAAACAAAGGCTGGGACGTTGCCAAATTCCTGCTGGGGAATGAGCGAACCGGCATCGCGCGGCTTGGCAAATCGAAGGAGCGTGTGAACGCCTCGATCGACATGGCCAGGCAGGTCAACGCCAACGGCCGGCCGCTGATCGCCGACCCGGTGTTCCGCCAGCGCGTGGCGCAGTTGCAGGTGGACATGAAGGCGCTTGAAATCACCCAGTACCGCGTCGTGTCCGCCCACGACAAAGCCGGCGGCGGCCGGCCCGACCCGCTGTCGTCCGTGCTGAAGGTCAAGGGCACCGAACTCCTGCAAGCCACCACCGAACTGGCGATCGACGTCGCCGGTCCGATGGCGACCCCGATCTGGGCGCAGGAACTGGCGGCCATGAACGAGCCCGACGATATGCTGGAGGCATCGTCCGCCTCGGTCGGTTCGTATCTGTTTCTCCGTGCGGCGTCGATTTACGGCGGCACGAATGAGATCCAGAAGAATATCCTCACCAAAGCCGTGTTGGGGTTGTAATGGACTTCGAACCCTCCGACGACCAGCGCCTGCTGCTGGAATCCGTCAGTCGCATGCTGGCCGATAACTACAGTTTCGCCCAACGCAAAACCTACATCGCCGCGCCCGAGGGCTGGAGCACGGCGATGTGGTCGCAATTCGCGGAACTCGGCCTTCTCGGATTGCCGTTCCCGGAACAATACGGCGGCTACGGCGGCGGCCCGCAGGAGGTCATGCTGACGATGCAGGCGTTCGGCCGCGTGCTGGTGGTGGAGCCCTATTTCCCCACCGTCATCCTGGGCGGCACCGCGATCATGGCCGCGGGCACCGACGCGCAGAAGCAGGCGATCCTGCCCGCCATCGCCGAGGGCAAACTGAAACTGGCCTTCGCGCATAGCGAGCGTCAGGCGCGTTACGACCTGACGGATGTCGTCACCACCGCGAAGAAGGATGGTGACGCCTGGGTGCTGGACGGCTCCAAAACCGTCGTGGCGCATGGGGATTCGGCGGATAAGCTGATCGTCAGCGCTCGGACGTCAGGCGATCGCTACGACGCGGAGGGCATCACGCTCTTCCTGGTCGATACCGATGCCCAGGGCGTGGCGCGCCGAGGCTACATCGCCCGCGACGAAACCCGAGCCGCCGATATCTCGTTGTCCAACGTACGGGTCACGGAAGTGCTCGGCGCCGTCGGCAAGGGCCTGGCGATCGTGGAAAAGATTGTCGAAGCCGGTATCGCCGCCACCGCCGCCGAGACCGTCGGCGCGATGGAGGCGATGAACGAAATGACGCTGGAATACAGCAAAACCCGCGTCCAGTTCGGCAACCCCATCGGCACCTACCAGGTCGTGCAGCATCGTATGGCGGACATGTTCATGACTCAGGAACAGGGTCGCAGCATGGCCATGCTGGCGACCGTGAGCCTGGAAAACGACGATCCGGTGGAACGCGCGCACGACATGGCAATGGCCAAGGTCGGCGTCGGCCAGGCCGGACGCTACGTGTCGCAAAGCGCGGTGCAGATGCACGGCGGCATCGGCATGACCGAGGAATACGCCGTCGGCCACTACTTCCGCCGCTGCATGGTCATCGAACGCCTGTTCGGCGATCCCGCCTATTATCTGCAACGATTGGCCGACGAGGTCGGCTGACCGCTACGTATCCTCCCCAACGGCCTTGCGCTTCAGCTCACGCAGGCGTTCCGAGCCGTTGGGGGTTTTCGGATCGAGCTCCATCACTTTCTGCCACGCGGCATAGGCGCCGGCCCAGTCCTCGCGCGTCGTCGCGATATCCGCCAGCGTTTTCCAGGTCGCGAACTCCCGAGGCTCCAGCTTCAGGGTTTGCTGAAAATCGGCGACTGCCCCCGCGGTGTCGCCGGCCTGAAACCGCGCGATGCCGCGCTGGTGAAAGGCTTCGGCCAAAGTGGGGTCGAGCACGATAACGTCGTTAAAAGTCTCGATCGCTTCGTCGGTCGTTTCGGCTTTCAGCTCCCGCAGACCGCGATGCATCAGCAGCGTCACCGCCGCGGTGCCGCCATCGATCCAGAGTTGCTGAATACGTTGCTCCAGCGGCGCCGCGGCCTCGCTGCTCGGCGCGTCCTTCAAGGATTGCAGCAATTTGTCGACCTCTGCCCGCTTTTCCGCCGGGGTTTGGCCGAAGGCCAGACCGGGGAGCAGCACGCACAGCAGGACGATCAGTCGCATGGCACGACGGCGGGTTTCGGCCCGCCCGCCATCCAGTCCAGCAGCTCGATGGTGTGCACGACGGGCAGCTCGTCCCCGGCCAGTTGCGTCAGGCAGCCGATATTACCCGCCGCGATCAAATCGGGCTTGGTTGCCTTGATATTGCCCAGCTTGCGCGCCCGAAGCTGGTTGGCGATGACCGGTTGCAGCAAATTGTAGGTGCCGGCGGAGCCGCAACATATATGTCCCTCGGCGGGTTCAACCACCCGGAAGCCGGCGCGCGTCAGTAGCGTCTTGGGGTCGGCTGTCACCTTCTGCCCATGTTGCAGGCTGCACGCGGCATGGTACGCGACCGTCAGGTCCGGCTTGTCCCGCGTGGGCGCATAGCCGAACCCAATCAGGAACTCGGTAATATCCTTGGCCAGGGCGGCAACCGCTTCCGCCTTCCGGCGTAATGGATCGTCGCGGAACATGAAGCCGTAGTCCTTGATGGTCGTGCCGCAGCCGGAGGCGTTAACGATAATGGCGTCCACATTCTCCTTGCTCCACGCTTCGATATTGGCGCGCGCTCGGGACATGGCGGCGTCGTGGTGGCCCATGTGGTGGTTGAGAGAGCCGCAGCACCCGGCTTCCCGAGCGACGACGACTTCGACGCCCAAACGGGTCAGCAGCCGGATCGTTGCCTCATTGATGGATGGCGACAGCACCTGCTGGGCGCAGCCGGCCAGCAGCGCGACGCGGGCTTTGCGAACACCCACCGCCCGATGAATACTCGGCTTTTCCACCGCACTCGGTCCCGGCACGGACGAGGGTGCCAATGCCAGCATGGCGCGCAGGCGCTGCGCCAGCATGGTCTGGCCAGGAATCAGGCCCGCCAGCGGTCGCGCCACACGCGCCCCCAGCAGCGCGACGCGAAACAGCCACGGCCGGGGAATGATCGCGCCCAGCACACCGCGCAGCACCCGTTCGGCGAAGGGACGCTGGTAGGTGTTTTCGATGTAGGTGCGCGCGTGATCCACCAGGTGCATGTAGTTCACGCCCGATGGGCAGGTGGTCATGCAGGACAGGCAGGAGAGGCAGCGATCGACGTGGCGCACCACCGCCTCGGTCGCGGGGCGGCCGGTCTCCAGCATGTCCTTGATCAGGTAGATTCGGCCGCGCGGGCTATCGAGTTCATCGCCCAGCAGCAGGAACGTTGGGCAGGTGGCGGTGCAGAAGCCGCAATGCACGCAGGTTCGCAGCACCTGGTTGGACGATGCGATATCGGGATCCCGCAGCTGATCCGCTGTGAAATTGGTTTGCATCAGTCCTGCTGTTTTGGCGGCATCATACGTTGCAAGTGTACAGCAATGGCCACGCACGATAAAGCAGCCAGGAACAGACCGATGGATGTCCAACCGGCATGCTGATTCAAAACAGCCGTCAGTGCCATCAGGACCCAACAAAGCGCCATTAGCCCAAAGCGGACGTTCAGTACCGGACCGTACTTCGGGTTGATCAACCGGTGCTGCAGGGAGGTCATGATGAAGGTCCCAATTAGCAGCAACATGTCGAGCCAGGTCGGTATATGCACCCCCCCTATACTCCCGCGTACATGCGGCCGGGATTGAGAATACCGGCGGGATCCAGCGCCGCCTTCACCCGGCGCCCGATCGCCGCCAGCGCCAAAGCCTCCGGTGGCACGACGGCGACCGCGTTCCGCAGGCTGTCCGGCGCGCGCAGCAACGTCCAGGTACCTCCGGCGTTGCGCGCGGCGGCTTCAATCTGGCGATGCGCTTCCAACGACGCCGGGCCCGCCAGCCACACCAGCCCGCCGCCCCAATCGAGGAAGCCGCGGATTCCAGCCGGGGCAACCGCGCCCAGCACATCCGGTCCGGCGGAGGGTCTGACAGAAATCCGCCAGACCGCATCCGTGTCCGCTGCCGGCAACGGCGCGGCATCCCGCACCGCCGCCCACACCGCTCGGGATGCCACGGCGTCCAGGATGTCGGTGCCGGCAATGCCCAACTCGGTGCGCAGCTTCTCGGTGCGGTAGGCAACGGATGCCGTGAAATCCTCGATCCGCACCAGCGCCACGGGTCCGGAGAAGCCTTCGTATGCCGGCAGCCATGCGGCGCCGGACACGCCGTAGGGGGAGCCGAGCGCGGCTGACAGGGCGGTCACGGCCAATCGCGCGTCAAGGCCGGGCAGCACCAGCGTGCCGGAGGATTCTGACGCGGGCAGCACCTTCAAGGTGACCTCGGTGATGACCCCCAGGGTGCCATGACTGCCGGTGAAAAGCTTGCACAGGTCCAGGCCGGTGACGTTCTTCAGCACCCGGCCGCCGGAGTGGATGACCTCCCCCCGCCCGCTGACCGCGCGAATGCCCATGACGTGGTCGCGCATGGCACCCCAGGCGACGCGGCGCGGGCCTGACAGGTTGGTGGCGGTGATCCCGCCGATGGTCTGCGGCTTGCCGGTGGCACCCAGCAGCCGCGACAGGTCCGGTGGTTCGGCCGTGAGTTGCTGGCCTTTCTCGGCCAGAGCGGCCTCGATCTCCGGCAGCGGCGTCCCGGCCAGGGCGGAGACGATCAGCTCGCTGGGGGAATACAGCGTGATCCCGGACAGGCCGGCGGTGGACAGCACGCGCGCCGCCTGGACCGGACGCAGCATGCCGGCTTTGGTGCCGTTGCCTTGGACCAGCAGAGGCTCCCGCTCCGCCGTGGCCCTGGAAACCGCGTCCTGAACCCCGGCTTCATTGACCGGAAGCAACGCCAGCCTCACGCCGCTTGCGCCAGCGCCACGGGTTCGACCAGCGGGAACACCTTGCTCGGGTTCAGCAACCACTCCGGGTCGAACGCCGATTTGATCATGCGCTGCTGGTCCAGCTCATGCGGCGCGAACTGCACCGGCATGAGGTCGCGCTTTTCGACGCCCACGCCGTGCTCGCCGGTCAGGCAGCCGCCGACCTCGACGCACAGCTTCAAAATATCCGCCCCAAACGTTTCCGCCTTGTGGAAGCTGGAGGGGTCGTTGGCGTCGAACATGATCAGCGGGTGCAGGTTGCCGTCCCCGGCATGGAAGATGTTGGCCACTTTCAGCCCGTAGCTGTCCGACATTTCGCCGATGCGGCGCAGCACCTCCGGCAGGCGGGAGGTGGGGATGGTGCCGTCCATGCACAGGTAGTCGGGGCTGATGCGCCCGACCGCGCCGAACGCGCCCTTGCGGCCCTTCCAGATCGCGGCCGATTCCTCCGCCGACTGGGACACGCGCAGGCTGATGGGATCGAAGCGCTGGCAGATGGCTTTCAGGCGGTCCAGCAGATCGTCCTGTTCGGCGACGCTGCCCTCGACCTCGATGATCAGCATGGCTTCCGCGTCCAGCGGGTAGCCGGCATGGGCGAAGGCCTCGCAGGCGTGGATGGCGGGGCGGTCCATGAATTCCAGCGCCACCGGGATGATGCCGGAGGCGATGATCGCATCCACGCAACCACCGGCGATTTCGTTGGACGTGAAGGCCGCCAGCATGGCGCGGGCACCCTCGGGCGAGCGAAGGATGCGGACGTTGACTTCGGTCACGATGGCCAGCATGCCCTCGCTGCCGGTCAGCAGGCCGAGCCAGTCGTAGCCGGCGGCGTCGAGGTGGGCGCCGCCGATGTCGAGGATTTCGCCCTCGATGGTCACGATTTTCAGGCCGAGCAGGTTATTGGCGGTGACCCCGTATTTCAGGCAATGCGCCCCGCCGGAGTTCATGTTGACGTTGCCGCCGATCATGCAGGCGAGTTGCGACGACGGATCCGGCGCATAGAAAAACCCGTTGCCGGCGACGGCGTTGGTGATGCCGATATTGGTCACGCCCGCCTGCACCGTGGCCACGCGGTCGGCGTAGTCGATGTCCAGGATGCGGTTCATTCGCATCAGGCCCACGACAACCGCGTCCTCCATCGGCAGCGCGCCGCCTGACAGGGACGTGCCGGCGCCGCGCGGCACTACCCGCACGCCGTTCTGGTGGCAGAAGCGCAGCACATCCGCGACTTGTTCGGTGGTCTCCGGCAGAGCCACGGCGAGCGGCATCTGACGGTAGGCGGACAAGCCGTCGGTCTCGTACGGCTTGAGCCGCAAGGAATCGGCGATCAAGCCGGTTTCCGGCAGCAAATCGCGCAGGCCGGCGACAATGGCGTCGCGGCGGGCGAGGACGTCGCGCTTGGGGGCGGGCAGGCGGATCATAGGGTGTCTCCCTCGTCCAGGAAGATGGCGCTTGAGCGCCGCTCGGGCAACCGGGATTTTACCGCCACGCCGCCTGGACGTATGAATAGCGGCACAAACAGAAACGCAGAGAAGGAAACCCGCCATGGCCGACGTATCTACCTTCGAAGATGTCAACCTCCCCGCCGACAAGGTCTGGGGCGTGATCGGCGACTTCGCTGGCATCCGCAAATGGGCCGTTCTGGTCGAGAAGGAGTCCGTCGAGGACACCCCCTTCGGCAAAATCCGCACCCTGAACATGCCCGAGGGCCGCGTGGTGAAAGAACGCCTCGCCGCCAGTTCGCAGTATTCCTACACCTACACCATGGTCGACCGGCCGGAGATGGCGGATTACCGCTCCACCGTCGCCGCCATCCCGCTGGACGATAACACCACGCGCATCACCCTGATCATGCACCTCAGCCCGTCTGAGGGGCAGACGGATGAGGACATCACCGCCCGCTACACCCGCAACCTGCGCGGCAATCTGCGGGCGATGAAGAAAGCCCTCGGACTGGCGTAACTAAACAATCTGATTCCGCAGCTCGGTTTCCCCGCGCCAGAGGCGGTTCAGGTTTTCCAGCAGGATGTCGTTGACGTTATTCTCGTACTGGGTGGTTTCGCCGCCGGTGTGCGGCGTGATCAGCACGTTCGGCATCGCCCAGAGCGGGGACGCCGCTTCCGGAGGTTCCGGGTCGGTGCAGTCCAGCGCGGCACCCGCGATGGCGCCGGCTTGTAGCGCCGCGATCAGCGCGGGTTCGTCCACGCAGCCGCCGCGGGCGACGTTCACCAGATAGGTGGACTTCCGCATGCGACCCAGCGAGGCCGCGTTGATCACGTGCTTCGTCTCCGGGGTCAGCGGGCAGGTGAGCGCGACGAAATCGGCTATCGGCAGATGATCGCCCAGTTCCGCCAGTGCGTGCACGCTGTCGGCATCCGCCGCCCCAGAAGAGGGATCGCGGCGGAATCCGATCACGTTCATGTCGAACGCTTTGGCCAGCCGAGCAAGCCGCCCGCCGATGCGCCCGAGGCCGACGACGATCAGGGTTTTGCCGCCGAGTTCGTCCTCGCGCTGTGTCAGATCGCCGATCATGCCGCGCCAGACGCGCTGCGCCTGATTGTCGCGCGCCTCCGGCAGGCGGCGAGCCATCGCCAGGATCAGGCTGATGGCGTGTTCGGCGACCGCCCTTGCATTCACCCCCGCCGCACTGGCCAGCCGAATACCGTGCGAGGCGAGTGCCGGCTTGTCGTATTGGTCGGTGCCGGAGCTGATGGACTGGATAAACGACAGTTTTGTAGCCGATTGGATCAGTCCGTTGTGCCACATGCCGGACGCCACGATCACGTCCGCCTCATGCGCGCGCCGGTCGAGTTCGGCGCGTTCCCGCACCTCGAAGCTGGCGATGCCGGTGTTCAGGGCGTCCCAGCAGGCTTTCATCTGATAGGCGGCGTGGGCGAAGCAAACGGTCAGCGATTCGCG
This sequence comes from uncultured Acetobacteraceae bacterium, assembly GCA_903924985.1. Taxonomy (GTDB): domain Bacteria; phylum Pseudomonadota; class Alphaproteobacteria; order Acetobacterales; family Acetobacteraceae; genus Rhodopila. The sequence goes on along the minus strand of CAIYDT010000138.1, from coordinate 35,059 downwards.
GGGTGGGATCATGGGCGGGGTCCTTATTTGTCGGCCCCAGTTTGGGGCAGTTTCCTGTCGGGGCGAAAGTGCTCTAACCTCCCTCCCAATCAGACCAGAGGGAACCGACCATGGACGCGGTGAATTTCGACTACAGCAAGCTCTATAGCGAGGGCCTGCCCGATCCCGTGGCCAAATGGGCGCCGTTCCCGCCCTATTACTTCGTCGGCGGCAACAACGACCCCGAGGAAATCCCCATTGAGGGGCTGGTCGAAGCCGCCGCCTCCGTCCTGCGCCGCGAAGGCTCCAAGCTGGCGATCTACAATCTGGGTCTCGGGCCGCAGGGCTACCCCGGGCTGCGGCAGTTCGTGGCCGACAAGGCGAATTCCCATCGCGGGTTCAACATCGGCATCGACGACATCATGATCACCACCGGCTCCGGCCAGGGCCTGGACATGATCAGCAAGCTGCTGGTGAACCCCGGCGACACCGTGCTGTGCGAGGAATACTGCTACCAGGGCGCCATCAACCGCTTCCGCAAGATCGGCGCGAAGGTTGAGGGGATGAAGCTGGACCAGGACGGCATCGTCATCGACGCGCTGGCGGCGCAGCTGGCGGCATTGAAGGCGCGCGGAATAACCCCGAAATTCATCTATACCATCCCGACCATCCAGAACCCCACCGCGTCCATCCTGCCGCTGGACCGCCGCCATGGGCTGATCAAGCTGGCCCGCGAATACAACGTGGCGATCTTCGAGGATGAATGCTACGCGGATTTGATCTGGGACGGCATTGAGGCGCCACCCGCTTTGTACGCGCTGGACCCCGGCTGCGTCATTCATCTCGGATCGTTCTCCAAATCCCTGGCCCCCGCGTTACGGCTTGGCTACGTCGTTGCCGAATGGGAAATCATGCGGCGCCTGCTGCCTTTGAAGGGCGACAGCGGCACCGGGGCGCTGGACCAGATGGTGGTCGCGGAATATTTCTCGAAGAATTTCGACAAGCATCTGGGCCATCTGAACGGCGTGCTGCACGACAAGCTGAAATGCATGGTGGAAGCGGTGCACCGCGAATTCGGTACCGCCGCCGAGTGCTGGGCGCCCAAGGGCGGCATCTTTCTATGGATCAAGTTGCCCGACGGCATCGACACCCGCAAACTGCTGAAACCGGCGGCGGCGCGCGGCATCGTGTTCAACGAAGGCCCGGCCTGGGCGGTCAGCCCGGACAACTCCACATCCCATCTGCGGCTTTGCTTCGCGATGCCCGACAAGAAGACGATCCAGGACGGCGTCGCGGCCTTCGCCCAGGTTTGCTATGAGGAAACCGGCATCCCCGTACGCAGCGCCAACATTCAGCGCAGCTGACAGGAGGATTTTTCAAAATGATGGACCCGATGCGTGGCAATAACGGCCCCCGCTACCGCCATGTCGTGGACGAATCCGCGCCATACGAGACTATCGCCGTCGACAAACTCACGCCGATCATTGGCGCCGAGATCGCGGGTGTCGATTTGGCGAGCACGATCTCCAACCGCCAGATGGACGAAATCCATCGGGCGCTGGCGGAGAACTCAGTCATCTTTTTCCGCGACCAGCACATGACGCCGGAGCAGCATCTCGCATTCGGGCGCAATTTCGGCGAACTCCATATCCATCCAGCGGCGCCGCATGCGCCCGGTCATGACGAATTGATGATCATCCACGCCGACAAGGACAGCCCGCGGGCGAACGGCGAAGGCTGGCACAGCGATGTGTCGTGCGATCCCGAACCGCCGATGGGCTCCATCCTGTATATCAAGACCTGCCCGCCGAAGGGCGGCGACACGCTGTTCGCCAGCATGTACGCCGCGTATGAGGCGCTGTCGGACAAGATGAAAGCCTACCTCGACGGTATGGTCGCCGTGCATGACGGGGAAGAAAACTACCGCGGCACCTACAAGAATTTCGGGGTCGACGACAAGGCTGTCTATCCCAAGGCGGAACATCCGATCGTGCGCACGCATCCGGTGACGGGCAAGAAGGCGCTGTATGTGAACCGCGGCTTTACCCGAAGCATCCTCGGCGTGCCGCGCGACGAGAGCTACGCGATCCTGAGTTACCTGTATTCACATTCGGAGAACCCGCTGTTCCAGTGCCGGTTCCGCTGGGCAGAGAATTCCGTTGCGTTCTGGGATAACCGCTGTGTGCAGCATCGGGCGATGTGGGATTACTGGCCGAACACGCGGTCTGGGTTTCGGGTGACGGTGGCGGGGGATCGGCCTTATTAACCACAACCGTCATGGCCGGGCCTGACCCGGCCGGACGTTGGGAATATCATCATGGAAAGACAACGACCATGGCGAAGTTCAAACTCAACATCAACGGGCAAACCCGCGACGTCGACGTGGATCCCGGCACACCTTTGCTGTGGGTCCTCCGCGAATGGATCGGCCTAACCGGCACCAAGTAAGGCTGCGGAGTCGGGCAATGCGGCTACTGCCAATCCGGGCAGATCATGGCCTCGGCCGCGTTGCTGGCCGCCAAGCCGCACCCGACCGATGCCGACATCGCCGACATGGTCACCAACATCTGCCGCTGCGGCACCTATCAGCGGATCAAGGCGGCCATCCACACGGCGGTGGCCGAGGTTTCCGTGTCCCCCAAGGGAGAAGTCACCATCCACCGCATCGTCGGCGGCACCGATTGCGGCTACGCCGTCAACCCCGACCAGATCGCGGCGCAGGTGGAAGGATCGTTTGTCTTCGGCCTCAGCGCCATGCTGACCAGCGAGATCACCATCGACAAAGGCCGGGTGGTGGAGACCAACTTCGATACCTACCAGGTGACGAAGCTGGCCCAAATGCCGAAGGTCGATACGGTGCTGGTGCGATCCGGCGGGTTCTGGGGCGGGGTTGGGGAGCCGACGATTGCCGTCGCCCCCCGGCGGTGCTGCTGGGTGCGGCCGAGGACGACGAAAAAGGGGATGACGTGGTTGGATCTACCCAATCCGCGCCATGGCCGCTTCCAACCGTGCAACTTCCGCCAAATACGCGGTAACACGCGCGCGGTTTTCCTCCACGATTTCTTCCGGCGCGCGCTTCACGAAATCCGCGTTCGCGAGCTTCTGCTCGAATTTCTTTGCTTCCGCCGCGGCCTTGTCGCGGTCCTTGCCTAAACGCACTCGTTCGGCGCCGATGTCGATGATGCCTTCGAGCGGTAGGACAACCGTCGCCTCATCCAGCACCGCCTGCGCCGATCCTTTCGGCAAATCGCCGTCCACCCCTCGGACTTCCGACGCGCGCGCCATGCGGCGGATCGGTTCGATCCAACGTTGTGCTCGGGCCATCGTTTCCGCCGACGCATCCCGCAACAACACCGCCCCCGGCACGCTGGGCGGCACGTTCATTTCGTTGCGAACGGAGCGCACCAGACCAATCAGCCGCACCACCCAATCCAGTTCGGCACGCGCCTCGGCGGCACCGGTCACGGGGATGGCGGTTGGCCAGGTTTCGCGAATCAGGCTGCATTCGGCGCCGTATCCGAAACGGTCCCAGAGTTCCTCGGTCACGTAGGGGATCGCGGGATGCAGCATCCGCAGGATAATGCCCAACACGTGCGCGGCCGTTGCGCGCACCTCGGCTGCGGCAACCGGGTCGGCGCCTTCCGCCAGTGCGGGTTTGGCGAATTCCAGGAACCAATCGCAATACGTGTTCCACACGAAACGGTAGCCGGCGGCGGCGTATTCGTCGAAGCGGTAGGCTTCCAATGCCCTGGTTGCTTCCGCCACAGCGGCATTGGCGGAATCGAGCAGCCAGCGTGTCAGCGGCAATTTCGCGGCGGCTGGGTCGAACGAGGGATCGATGGCGACGCCGTTCATTTCGCAGAAGCGGGCGGCGTTCCATAACTTGGTAATGAATCCCCGAAAATCCTGCACCCGACTGGCACCCAGCTTCACATCGCGGCCCGGACCGGTCAGGGAGCAGATGGTGAAGCGCAGGGCATCGGTGCCGAAATTGTCGATCAGTTCGAGGGGGTCGATGCTGTTCCCCTTCGATTTCGACATTTTCTGGCCTTTTTCGTCGCGCACCAGGCCGTGGATGTAGACCGTCTTGAACGGCACATCGCCCATGAAATGGATACCCATCATCATCATCCGAGCGACCCAGAAGAAGATGATGTCGAAGCCGGTGACCAGTACGTCGCCGGGGTAATAGCGGGCTACCTCCGGGGTTTTCTCCGGCCAGCCGAGGGTAGAAAACGGCCAGAGGGCCGAGCTGAACCAGGTATCCAGCACGTCCTCATCCTGCGCCACGGCGGTGTCGTCGCCGTAATGCGCCTTGGCCAGAGCAGCGGCTTCCTCGGCGGTTTTGGCGACGAAGACTTCGCCATCGGGTCCGTACCAGGCGGGGATGCGGTGGCCCCACCACAACTGGCGGGAGATGCACCAGGGCTGGATGTCGCGCATCCAGGCGAAGAAGGTGTTTTCCCATTGCTTCGGCACGAACACGGTTTTGCCGGTTTCCACCGCCTCGATGGCGGGTTTCGCCAGTTCCCCCGCGTTGCAGTACCATTGCGTGGTCAGCAGCGGCTCCACGGGCACGTCGCCGCGGTCGCCGTGCGGGATTTGGTTGGTGTGCGGCTCGATTTTGACCAGCAGTTCCAGTCGTTCCAGTTCGGCGACGATGGCCTTGCGGGCGGCGAAGCGGTCCATGCCTTCCAGCGTGCGGACGAAATCGCCGTCCACCAGATCGTCCGCGATTTCCGCCAGCGTCACGCGCGCCTGTTTGTCCAGCACCGACGGCATTGGCAGATTGTGACGCTTGCCGACCTCGAAATCGTTGAAATCGTGCGCGGGTGTGATCTTCACCGCGCCAGTGCCTTTTTCCGGGTCGGCGTATTCGTCCCCAACGATGGGAATGCGGCGTCCCACCAGCGGCAGGATGGCGAACTTGCCGATCAGCCCAGCCAGCGTGGGATGCGCCGGGTTCACCGCCACCGCCGTGTCGCCCAGCATCGTCTCCGGCCGGGTAGTCGCCACGGTGATGAACTGGCCGGGTTCGCCGTCGATGGGATAATTCAGGTACCAAAGCGATCCCTTGATCTCCCGGTTTTCCACCTCAAGATCGGAGATCGCGGTTTGCAGCTTGGGGTCCCAGTTAACCAGCCGGCGGTCGCGGTAGATCAGGCCTTGCCGATACAGCGTAACGAACACCTCCCGCACCGCCGAGGACAGGCCGTCGTCCATGGTGAAGCGCTCGCGCGGCCAGTCCAGCGACGCGCCTAAACGCCGCAGCTGGCGGGTGATGGTGCCGCCGGACTCCGCCTTCCACTGCCAGACGCGTTCCAGGAATTTGTCGCGGCCGATATCGCGGCGGTCGATGCCCTCGGCGGCCAGCAGGCGTTCCACCACCATCTGCGTCGCGATGCCGGCGTGGTCGGTGCCGGGCTGCCACAGCGCGTCCCGCCCGCTCATGCGGCGCCAGCGGATCAGCGTGTCCTGCACGGTAAAGGTCAGCGCATGCCCCATGTGGAGGCTGCCGGTGACGTTCGGCGGCGGGATCATGATGGTGAAGGGGTCGGCGTTCGAATCCGGGTCGCAGGCGAACGCGCCTTCCTTCTCCCACCCCTCGTAAAGGCGGGCCTCAGTCTCGGCGGGGGCGAAAGTCTTGTCGAGCATCTCGGTCTCTCCCGCGGCCTCGGGTTGAAACCGCGGGAGGCCGCCGATGGCGAAAATTCAGGTGCGAGCGCGGCCTACGACGCGTTCGATTTCGGTGCGAACCAGGCGTTCGACCAGCGGCGGCAGGTTGACATCCAGCCAGGCCTTCAGAAGCGGGCGGATTTCCTGGCGCACGATGTCCTCGATCGTCGGCCCCTGGCTGGTCACCATCATCGACCGTTCGGTGTTCAGCGTGCGCACCAGACTATCGACGCTGGACGCCGCGGCGGCGGCCGCTTCGGGCGCCACCAGGTTCGGCACCGGTATGGGGGGAATATCCAACGCCGGCTCTTGCCCCGACGCGCGTTCGACAGCTTGTTCCGCCATTACCATCATCGATGCATCGAGCATCAACACGTCGTCGTCATCCGCCGCTGCCGGTTCGGGCACCGCGCCGGGCGGCGCCTCGGCCTTGACCTCGTCGTCGCTCAGGATTCGGCGAATCGAAGCGAGGATATCCTCCATCGACGGATCCCCGGATGGAGCGGGCGTCGGGGCGGGCGATGAGGCGCTCATGTCATCAAGTCCCCCCTGGCAATCAGCGCGCGGGCTGATCGGTGGCGTAGTCGCCCAGCCCGATCCAGCGGTCCTTGACCGCATTATAGTAGGCCGTCTCGTCATACAGCGGCACCGGCAGGCGCAAATCCCGAGCGGTGAGGCGGCCAATGGCCTGGGCCACCTGGAAGGATGCGGTAATCAGCTGCGACAGATTCTGCACCAGCGAAGTGCGGGAAGTCAGCAACGCCTGCTGCGCGTTCAACACGTCGAGGGTGGTGCGGCTGCCGACGATCGCCTCCCGCGTTACGCCTTCCAGGGCAATCTCGTTAGAGCGGATCGCGGCCCGCGTGCTTTCGGCGGCGGCCCGCGCCCCGACCAGAGTGGACAAGGCCTGCACCGCGTTCTGCACGGCGGTGCGCTTGGCGTCGTCGATCTGCCGCATGGTCTGCTGCTGAGTCTGCTTGGCTGCCCGCACGGCGCCATATTCAGCACCACCCTGGTAGATTGGCACGGAAAGCTGCACGGCCACTTGGTAACCATTGCTCGCGGTACCGGCGACGCCGGCGTTTTGCTGTTGAAACGCCTGCCCCTGCAAGCCGATTTGCGGCATCAGCGCGGCAAGCGCAACGTCAACGGCGTCCTTGGCCGCCGCGTCGTTGAACAACGCGGCAATTACCGCCGGGTTATTGTTGCTCGCGAGGGTCGAGGCTTCGGCTTCGGTTTTGACCGGCACCGCCAACGGCTGCGGCTCGATCATGCCCTCGGGGGGCTCCACGCCAACGACCTGCTGGAATGTACCGCGGACGATGGCCAGATTGGCTTCCGCCGTTTCACGCTGCGCACGCGCGCCGGCAAGAGCAGCCTCCGCCTGCGCGACGTCGGTGCGGGTAATTTCGCCGACCCGGAAGCGGTCGTTGGTCGCTTGCAACTGCTTCGTCAGCACCTGCTCGTTGTTACGCTGTAGCTCCAGCAACTCGCGCGCCTGGATCACGCCCACATAGGCAGTCACGGTTGCCAAAAAACTGGTCTGCTCCTGCGCGATCAAATTCGCCCGCTCGGCCATGATCTGGTTCTTGGAACGGTTAACGTTCCCTTGGACCTTGCCGCCGGTGTACAGATTTTGGGTTGCCGTCACGGTCCCCGTGGCGAGGTCGCGATTAGCGGGCGTGTTGATCCACACGTGGGAAACGGCCGAATACGCACGCGATAGGCCAGCGCCGTAGCCGGCGGTGCCGCCCATTACGACGGTCGGTTTCCAGCCGGCCAGCGCCTGCGGCACGCTTTCATCGGTCGCACGCAGCTTCGCCCGTTCCGCCAGCAAAGCCGGCTGATTGGAGTAGGTCGCGGCCAAAGCCTCGTTCAACGTATGCGGGCCGTCGGCACGCGGCTTGGCGGCGGGCGGCTTGGCGGTCGGTGCACGTTGCGGCGTGCCAGCCTGCGCTACGCGCACGGGAGCGGCATGCGCTTTGCGTGCCGAGGCCCGAGCCGGGGGCGCAACTGTCCCGGTTTCCGCGAGTGCCGGCAAGCCGGTGACCGCGAGACCGAAGCCGGCCAATGCCAAACCAGGGAGCAAACCGTAACGCCGAACCATGCCGCAACCCCATTTCCCAACCGGCCGAATCCGAGCTTTCAGACCCGTCAGCGTACCATTTGCCACAAGCGGCGCTTCGGCGCCACCGAATCGGTGCGGCCGATCCAGGTCTGCCGCCGCGTCAGAATACGAATTCTGGCGCGGGCAGCAACGACGGCAGCGACGGGGTCGCGCAATCGAATACCGGCTGCGCGCGCAAGCCGAACGACGTTGCCTCGGCCAGAACGGCCTGATTGGTACGTCCAGGGCCGGCGATCACCGCGACCAACCGCCCACCCTCGGTTTTCAGCTGCTTGGCGACGGCGGCGGGAATCTCCCGCACCGCGCCTTCGATCAGGATCACATCGTAGGGTGCGCCGGCCGGCCAGCCGGCGTCCAGTTTGCCGGCGACCAAATCGACACCGGGGGCTTCGGCACCCAGGGCATCGCGGGCCAGGGCCAGCAATCGCGGGTCTTCTTCCACGGCCGTGACGCGCGGGCCGCATTGCGACAGCACGGCGGCGCCGTAGCCGGTACCGGCGGCGACGACCAAGGCACGTTCCCCTTCCCGAGGTTCGGCCATTTGCAGCAGGCGGGCGAGGACCATTGGCTCCATCAGGAACCGGCCATTACCGAGCGGCACGTCTTCGTCGGAATAGGCCAGGGCGTCCAGGCTGGTGGGCAAGAACCGCTCCCTCGGCAGGAAACGCATGGCGGCGAGGATGCGTGGATCGGTGACCTTGTTGGGGCGAATTTGGCTGTCGACCATGCGCTTGCGGGCATCGGCATGGTGGTCGAGGACGGGAAGATCGTCGGCGGTGCTGGCCATCGGGGATGCGTCTCGTGAATTGCCCCTTGCTTATACAGGGGCGGCGCGCGGGGCGCAAAGCGGGGGTTGGATTGGGGTTAGCGGGCGTTCCGGTATTTTTTATTTTCTTGACTATATTCCTATATTATGCCAAGGACGCGGTTCCCATTGTTGCCGCGGAGCGCATGCGCATGACCCGTTCCCCCATATCCGTCGATCTTTTCGACCCCGACAGCCCGCTGGACAGCGCCTTCGCCAAAGACCTCATCCACGCCATCGCCGAAACCATCTGGGCGCCCGAGAACGAAACCGGGGAGGAACCGCACCCTTCGCTGCCGGGCTGCCTTCGAACCCCGCCGCTGGTCGGGACGTCGTGCGGACCCAACGGTCCATGCACCGTGGGCCGGTGCCGATGGTGGACCAGTTTTCAATGTCGTTTGACACCTGCCTTCGAGCCCTCGTGCGAAATACTTAATGCTGTGCCACCGCACCCGCGCCGGTGCGCGGTATGGCGCCGGCCGTTCAGGGCGCTTACCCAAAGGGCCATGCACCGTGAGGGGATGCCGACGGTGGGTGATGGATGCAGTGGGTTTCCCGCGGTTGTTCTCCCTCTCCGCGGCCCCCTCCCGCGGGGAGACCTTTTTCTTGGTGCGGGGCCTGTGTTGTGGGGGCGTCGCGGCGCGCTTCGGCCACGTACCTCCTCAAGGGTCCATGCAACGTGAGACGTTGCCGATGTCCGGTGTTACGGCAAGGGTCGACCAGCCGCCGACGTTGTTTCGGTCTTATCGGATCCAGGTCGCACGCGGCTACTCGGAGGCTCTTGCACCGTGAGACGATGCCGACAACGCACTTGACCGCCGGGGGCGGCGGCCCGATATACCGCACCGCGACACCGGGGGTCCGGTGGCAGAGTGGTGATGCACCGGACTGCAAATCCGAGAATGCCGGTTCGATTCCGGCCCGGACCTCCAATTCATTTACCCCGTCTGGCGATCGCCAGGACGCCGTGGTACGCCTCCCCCATAAGCAAACTAATGGGCAGGAGACGTTCATGAACACACGCAGAGGATTCTTCACCGGTGCCGCCGCCGCGGCCGGGATCGTGTTTTGCGGCTGCGGCCTACCCGGTTCGGCGCATGCCGCGACGCCGGCCCGCCGCCCCGTCGCGGTAAACGGCACGCGCGTCAAAACCATCGACGTCCATTCTCACTGCATATTTCACGAAGCGGCGGCCCTGGTCGGCGGCGATGCCGTCATCATGAACCCCACCGTGAAAGGCGCGGCCGAAGGCTTCATCGCCATCGAAGAACGCCTGAAGGCCATGGACGCCCAGGCGATCGATATGGAGGTGCTGTCGATCAACCCCTTCTGGTACGGGAAGGACCGCGATCTGGGCGCCCAGATCGTCAAAATCCAGAATGAGAAGCTGGCCGAACTCGTCGCCTCCAAGCCCGACCGGTTCGCAGCCTTCGCGTCGTTGACCCTGCAGGACCCGCAACTGGCGGTGCAGCAGCTGGAAATGGCGGTGAAGAAGCAAGGGCTGCGCGGTGCCGCGATCGGCGACCGGGTCAACGATTGGGAGTTCTCCAACCCCGCGCTGCATTCCGTCTGGGCGAAGGCCGAGGAGTTGGGCGCCAGCCTGTTCATTCACCCGCAAGGCGTGCCGGAACTGAACGCTCGGCTAAAGGGCAACGGCTGGCTAGGCAACACCATCGGCAACCCACTGGGTACCACGATCGCGCTCCAGCATCTGATCTTCGAGGGCACGCTGGACAAGTTCCCCGGCCTGAAGGTGATCTCGGCCCACGGCGGCGGGTTCCTCGCTTCCTACGCCGACCGGTCCGACCACGCCTGCTTCGTCTCCCCGCCCGGCTGCAATCCGAACATCACGCTGAAGAAAAAGCCAACCGAGTATCTGAACCAGCTGTTCTTCGACACGCTGGTCTTCACGCCGGAGGCCCTGCGCCATCTCGCGGCGCAGGTCGGCACCAGCCAACTGATGCTCGGCAGCGACTACCCCTATCCGTGGGAGCTGCATCCGGTAGACCACATCTTCGCGACGAAGACCCTGACCGACCAACAGAAGCTGGCCATTCTCGGCACCAACGCCGCTCGGGTGCTCGGCATCAAGGCGTAGGTTTAGCGAACCGGCGCGGGTCAACCGCGCCGGTGATTTCCCCCGCCTCCCCAGGGTCGCGGCCCAATACCAAATCGGCAACAAACCGCCCCGCGGCGGGGGAGGTTTGGATGCCGTAGCCGCCCTGCCCGACGCTCCAGAAAAAGCCTTCCACGCGCGGGTCCCAGCCGAAGGCCAGGCTGCCATCCGGGGTGAAGGTGCGCAGGCCGGCCCAGCTGTGTTCGACGCGGCGGACTTCGATGTCCAACGCCTGCCGCATGCGGTCGATGCCGAGCGCGATGTCGAGTTCGTCGGGGCGGACGTCGTGCGGGTAGGTAGGTGTTTCGTCGGCCGGGGAGACGAACAGACGGGTGCGCGCTTCCGGGCGCACGTACCAGTTCTCCTGAACGTCCAGCACGATCGGCCAGTTTTCCACATCGTACGGGCTGGGGTCGATGATCGCGGCGGTGCGGCGCTTGGGGGTCAGACCCAATGGCGCGGCGCCGGCCAACGCCGCGACCTCATCGCCCCATGCGCCAGCGGCGTTCACGACGATGGGCGCACGGAAGAGGGTGCCTCCGGTGGTTTCTACGACCCAGTGCGTGCCGTCACGTTCTATGCGGCCGGCGCGGCTACGCAGCGCGAGGGTGGCGCCGTCCCGGCGCAGCTTTCGCAGAAACCCTTGATGAATCGCCGCGACATCCATGTCGAAGGCATCGTCCTCCACCGCCGCGGCGACGGCGTAGCCGGGGCGGAGGGCGGGTACCATGGAGACGGCCGCGGACGCGGCGATGCGGCGCAAGCCGGAGCCATCGGCAAGGGCGGCGTCCAGATCGGGCAACTGTGCCTCGGTTGCCAGCAACAGCATGGGGCGGCGGCGCATCAGCGGCACATCGGTGAACCCCAGCGGTGGGGTTTCGAAGAATGGACGCGACAGGCGGCTGAGCGTGCGCACGTCGGGGGGGCCATAGTTCTGGATCCACATCGCGGCGGAGCGGCCGGTCGTGTGGTACCCGGCTGTCTCCTCTGTCTCGATCAGCGCGACGCGGCGTTCGGCCGACAAATGGGCGGTAGCGGTGGCACCGGCCATGCCGGCGCCGATCACGACGATGTCGAAGTCCATGGTCTGCCTCTTGCCCTGGGCGTCAGTACGGGGAACGATGCCGGTATTCAGCACGGGAGGGTATGATGGCCGATTTGGTGATCCGTGGCGACACGGTTGTGACCCCGCAGGGCGTGGGCGCTTTCGACATCCTGATATCGGGGGAAAAGATCGTGGCGGTTGCCGCCAAAGGCAGCCTGCCGGTGCCCGAGGGCGCTCGTCTGATCGATGCCTCCGGCAAAATCGTCATGCCCGGCGGAATCGACCCGCATGTGCATTGCAAATGGCATCTGCCCAACCCAGATGGCAGTGCCGGGCTGACGGATCCGCCCGACGTGGTCAGCAAAGCCGCCGTGCATGGCGGCACCACCACGATGATCGATTTTACCCGCGCCTCCCAGGGTGCGAACGTACAGGACGCGATCGAGAAGCGGGAGGAAGACTGGAAAGGCCACACCGCCTGCGACTACGCCCAGCATCTGATGGTCGAGGGCGCCCTGCCGGTGCATTTACCCGGGCAAGTGGCGGAAGCCATTCAGGCCGGCTTCCCCACGGTGAAGATCTTCACCACCGACATCACCCCGTCCCGCAAGGGCCGCATGGTCGATTTCGGCGACATCTGGGAAATCTTCCAGGTGCTGGCGGCGAACCAGGGGATGGGCGTCATCCACTCCGAAGACAACGACATCGTGATGCACATGTACGGCAAGCTGATCCGCGAGGGACGGACCGGCTTCGAAAATATGGCCGAGGTGCACAATACGCTGTCCGAGGACATCTCGTTCCGCCGCGTGATGCGGCTGGCGGAGAAAGTGCCGGGCACCGCGCTTTACATGATGCATGTGTCCGCCGGGACCGGCGTGTCCGCGATCCGCGATGCCCGTGCGCGCGGGGTGCCCATTTATGGTGAGAGCCTGCATCAGTACATGCTGAAAACCAGCGCCGACTACAAAACACCGAACGGACAGATCTACCACACCTACCCGTCCTTGAAGTCGCCGGAGGATCAGGCGGCTTTGTGGTCCGGCACGCTGGACGGCGCCATCAACTGCGTCGCTACCGACGAAATCTGCTGCACCCTGGCCAAGAAGCTACAAGGCGCTCGGGTCGACGATACAACCGGTGGAAACGCGGGCGTGGAGCCTCGGGTGGCACTGATGTACACCGAAATGGTGGGCAAGCGGGGTTACTCGCTGAACCGGTATGTGGATTTGGTGTCCACCAACGCGGCCAAGATCATGGGCTTGTATCCGCGCAAGGGTGCGCTGGCGGCGGGGGCCGACGCCGATATCTGCGTGCTGGATCCGAACGACAAGCGGGTTATCACGGCCTCGCAGTTGCACGAGGCCGACTATACCCCGTGGGAAGGCCGCAAGATGGAAGCATGGCCGTGCCTGACGGTGCTGCGCGGCAAGGTCGTGGTCGAGGGCGGCGTGTTCAAAGGCAGCCTGAACGACGGCAAATGGCAGCACCGCAAGGTCGCGGCCGAAATGTTCAACGGCCCGCAGCTTTGACCCCCACGGCTTTATCGTTGGCCGAACAGCGCGACCTGCTGCGCGATTGCCTGCGGTTGTGGGAGGTTGCGGGGCAGGTCGTGGTGGGGGATGACGACGTTTCGGTGGTGACGGCGGAGGGTACTTTTACGTTGACAGCCGCCGAACCGGACTTGCGTCCGGTGCGATGGTTCCTGAAGACGCCCGATCGGCCTGCGCCGCGCGCGGTGCAGTCCATCGTCGTGGTGTTATCGCGGCTGCGTAACGCGCTGGGCGCCGAGGGCGGCGCCGCGCCAAGATTTGGTTCATAGGGGTTAAGACAATGTCCGAACTGTCCAAGATTCTGCGGAATCACATGAAGGAAAAGCTGGCGCGCGATGAGATCGTAGCCTCAATGACCGTGCGGATGTCCCGCACCATCGAAATCGCCCGCATCGCCCAGACCGCCGGGTTCGATACGATTTACGTCGATATGGAGCACAACACGCTGTCGATCGACGCAGTCTGCCAGATTTGCCAATCCGCGCAGCAGATCGGGATCACCCCGCTGGTGCGGGTGCCGGCCAATACCCCGGAATATATCTGCCGCGTGCTGGATGGCGGCGCGATGGGGGTGATCACCCCACATGTCCGCTCCGCCGCCGAGGCAAAAGAGATGGTCAATCTGGTGAAATTCCCGCCGATCGGTCATCGCTCGGCTGGCGGCGCGCTGTCGCAGTATCACTATCGCAGCTTCCCGATGGTCGAGACTCAGGCCGCGATGAACGACGCGACGTCCCTGGTGCTGATGATGGAGACCAAAGACGCGCTGGAAAACGTCGAGGAAATCATCGCCGTCGAGGGCGTCGACATGCTGCTGATCGGCAGCAACGATTTGTGCGGGGAGCTGGGCATCAACGGCCAGTACGACCACCCGCTGCTGAAAGCCGCGTTCGAACGCACCATCGCGGCGGCGAAGAAGGTCGGCAAACATGTGGGCATCGGCGGGTTGGCCGGCCGCGACGATCTGATGGCGCAATTCGTGCAAATGGGCGCGCGCTATGTATCGACCGGCACGGACCTCTCGTTCCTGATGTCGGCGTGCACGAGCCGAGCGAAGTTCGTGAAGGGGATTAAGGTTTAATCCGATAATCCGTCATGGCCGTCCTCGGGCTTGACCCGAGGACGGCCATGACGGGAAGCGATGGCGCCACTACGTGTGCGAAAACATCTTCCGCCCCGCCACAGGCAACCGGGCTGACAGAATCGATCCAGTTTTGGATTCGGTAACGAACAGCGTCTTGTTATCGGCGCCCCCGAAGGCCATGTTGGTCGTCATCTCACCGGCGCTGGTGGCGATAAAGTGGAGCGGCAGCCCGATCCGGCTGTAGACCCAGACGCCGCCGAGCGTCGGGTGCGCGACCACGACGTTTCCGTCATCGTCCAGTGCGACGCCGTCCGGCCCGGCGCAGGGTAATTGGGCGAACAGGCCTGCCCGCTTCGCCGTGTCGTCCAGATCGATCCGCCACACCGCATTGGCGCGCGTGACCGCGACATAGAGCGCGTTCTCCCGTTTGCTAAGCACCAACCCGTTGGGACTGGGGGCGTTGGCGATAACGGTTTCAAGCGATCCGTTTGCCGTCAGCCGATAAACGTGACCAGACGGATCCTGCAATCCTGTGCGCCCCTGATCGGTAAAATACAAATCGCCGTTTGATGCGAAATGCAGGTCGTTAAGACCTTGGAATTTCTCGCCGTGCTTCGGCCCGGACAGGAGGTTTTCGATCTTACCCGTAGCGGGGTCGAGCACCATCAGACCGTTCTTCCGGTCGGCGATGAAGGCGCGGCCGTCCTTGTGCAGCTTCAGCCCGTTGGGGGTCCCGTCGTATTCGACGAGAACCTCCCACTGCTTGTCCATGGAGATGCGGTAGATGCGGCCGGCCTGAATATCGACGCACAACAGGTTGCCGTCCCTGTCGATCGATGGCCCCTCCAGGAAGCCGGCACGCTGACCGTTGGCACGTTTGGACAGGTGGTCGGGGATCTTGGTGAAGACTTCCGAGGTGTGGGTTTGGAGGACTGGGATTGGGTTGGTCACGTTCGTATCCTCATATTTGTGTCATCCCCGGGGATGACACGAAGGGAGCATGGTGGACGGCGTTCCATCTAAACCACCCCGTCGTTCCGCAATTCATCGATCTCGGCATTTGAATACCCAGCCGCCCGCAGAACGTCTTCCGTATGCTGACCCAGCGACGGCGGTGGCGCGGTGATCGGCACTGGCTTGCCACCCAGCTTGTACCCTGCACCCACCACCTGAACGTCGCGGTCCAGCGCGGCCACATGCACGGTCTGCAATTGCCCCCGCTCCCGCAACTGCGCGTGCTCGGCGATCTGTGGGACGGTGTAGACGGGGCCGGCGGGGACGCCATGGGCGATTAGCTTCTCTTCCCACGCGGCAGCGGTATCGGTCGCCAGATGGGCCTCCAGAATCCCCTGCAAAGCCTTCTGGTTCTTCATCCGGTCGTCCCGCTCGGCGAACCTCGGGTCGGTTTTCAATGCCTGTAACCCAAGCGCATCGCATGTCGCGGCGAACTGCTTCTGTTCGTTGTTAACGATATTCAATGGCCCGTCGCCCGTGCGGAACGTCCCCGACGGTGCCGAGGTCTGCGAATGGTTACCGATAGCCCGCGGAACATTCCCCGCGTTCAGGTAGTTGGAGATCGTCCACGCTGTCATGCTGCCGAGCGAGGAATCCAACATGGAAACATCGATCGTCTCGCCCTCACCGGTGGTCGCCCGCCGCACCAGGGACGCCGCGATGGCGAAGGCAGCGGTGATCGCGGCCGTCGTGTCGCACACCACCAGCCCGGCCTTCATTGGCGCGGTTTCGGCGTCGCCGGTCAGGCTCATCAACCCGCAGTAACCTTGGATGATTTGGTCGTAGCTTGCCCGTTGCGCCAGTGGGCCGGTTTGTCCGAACCCGGACACGGCGCAGTAGATCAGGCGGGGATTCAACGCGCGCAATGCCTCCGCCGACAGGCCAAGTCGCGCCATGGCGCCAGGCCGAAAATTCTCCAGCACCACGTCGGCGTCCTTCGCCAGCCGACGGAAAACGTCTTTGCCCTTCTCGCTTTTCAGGTTCAGCGAAAGCGACTTTTTGTTGGCGTTGAACGCCAAAAATGACGTCCCCATCTGCTTCCGCCCGGCCGCCAGATCGGAGCCCATTTTGCGGGACAGATCGCCGATGCCGGGGACCTCGACCTTGATGACCTCGGCACCCATCAGCGCGAGCTGATACGAAGCCAGCGGCCCGGCAATGACATTCGACAGGTCCAGCACGCGGACGCCGGAAAGCGGCAGGCTCATGCGGACGCCCCCGCACGGACCGAGGCCCGCAACCGAGCCAAATTGCCGCCCTGTTTGATCGATCCTGGCAACGGGTGGCCAACGACATCCTCGGCCAGCATCGCGCACTCGATCAGCGCATCCAGATCGACACCCGTTTCGATACCCATTTCGTGGCAGAGGAACACCAGGTCCTCGGTCGACACATTCCCAGCCGCGCCCTTATGCGCCGCGAAGGGGCAACCACCGAGACCGCCCACGGCGGCGTCGAATTTTCGGATACCCATTTCCAGCCCGGCATAGGCATTCGCGATCCCCATGCCGCGCGTATCGTGCAGATGCAGGCTAAGGTTCGCATCGGGATACCGATCCCACACGGCCCCAATCACCCGCTTGACGGTCACCGGCGTCGCCCAGGCCATGGTGTCAGCCAGACCAATCTTCTCGTATTCCATGCCGTGTTCTTCGGCCAAAGCCATCAGCGTGCCGACGCACTCGACAACCTTCTCGACCGCGATATCGCCCTGGAAATTGCAGCCGAACGCGTTGGACACCGAGGCATCCCGCACCGGAATCCCCAGCTCCTTATACCGCTCGATCTCCGCATGCGTGTGCACAAGATGTTGTTCCGGCGTGCGGTTGATATTCCGCTTCATGAACACCTCGGAGGGATAGACCCGCACCTTCCCCTCCAGCGTCAGCTTCCCCGTCACCCGCGCCCGTTCGAGCCCCGCATCGTTGAACCACAGCGCGGTATAATCCACCCCCGGCACAACCTTCATACGTGCCACGATATCGTCGGCATCCGCCATCCCCGGCACCTGCTTGCGGCTGACGAAGGACGCCACCTGGATGCGGCGCAACCCCGTTCCCGACAGCGCATCGATCAGCTCGACCTTGCGATCGGTCGTGATCGGGCCTTTTTCGATCTGGAAACCCTCGCGTGGACCTTCCTCGGTGATCAGAACGGATGACGGAAGCATGCCCAAAACCCCTAGTTCCTGGAAAACTGAAAATCGCGGGAGCAAGCCTGGATCAGCGAATCGATCGACGCGAACACCTTCGCCCCCGCCGCTTTCAACCGATCGGTCTTGGAATCCAGCGTCCCGGTCGTGCCATGCACCAGGGCGCCGGCATGGCCCATCGACACGCCCTCTTTTGCCTCCCGCCCCGCGATCAACGCGTACAGCGGCTTGCGTGCCCCCAGACGAGCATAGGCGTCGGCGCATTCTTCCTCTTCCGATCCACCGACTTCCCCGACCATGACGATGCCCTTGGTGCGGGGATCGTCAAAGAAAATAGGAAGCATATCGGCGAAACGAACGCCCTTGACCGGATCGCCGCCGACACCCACCCAGATGCTTTGACCCAACCCCACCGTGCCCAACCGGTAGCCAACCTCATAGGACAGGGTCCCGCTTTTCGACATGATTCCCAAAGGCCCGGGCCGCAGGCAGACATCCGGCAGGAAGCCCAATTTCACCTGCCCCGGAATGGCCAAGCCGGGCGTCGAAGCCCCCACCCAAACGGCCCCGGCACGGTTCACCGCGCGCCCGATCTTGATGGCATCGTGCAGCGGAATGCCCTCCGCCACCGTTACGACCAGCTTGATGCCGGCCGCCAAAGCTTCCTGCACGGCGGCCAAGGTTTCCTCGGGCGGCGCCATCGCCACGCTCGCCACCGCCCCCGTCGCCAGCACCGCCGCTCGGCAATCCGCGAACACCGGCACGCCGGCTGCCTCCTTCATGTCGGTGCGGGTCGATGTGCCGCCCACGATGTTGGTGCCGTATGCCTTCATCAGCGCGGCATGCGTGCGGCCCATGCGGCCAGTGATGCCTTGCACGATCACCGGCGTTTCCCGCGTCAGCGATCCGATCATCGCACGATCTCCTGGATCCGAACCAAGGCTTCGTCGAGATCTTCCGTCACCAGCATACCCGGCTGCCGCTCCGCCAAAATGCGGCGCGCCTCCGCCGCCCCACGTCCCACCAAGCGAGCCACGACCGGAACCTTCAACGCAGGCGATTGCTCGATGGCGGTAGCCAACAATCCGGCGAATTCGCCAAGGTCGGTGATCCCAGCGAAGATGTTAACCAGCACTGCCTTCAGCGACGGCCGCGAGGTGATCCATTCCAGCACCCGCATCAGCCGCGCCGGACTGCCGCGCATCTGGCCGGTGCGGATGTCACAGAAATTGAGCGGTTTGGCGCCGCGGGCCGTCAGTTCGTCGATCAGCATCATCGACAGACCCGCACCGGTCGTCACCAGCCCGATTTCCCCGGATGGATCGAGTTCGACATAGTCGAAACCCTCCTTCAGCTTCCGGTTGGCATCGACATAGATCCCTGGACGCGCCGCCACCAGTTCGGCGATGCGAGGCTGCCGGGGAACCGCGTTCAAATCGACAACAACCTTGGCGTCGCCCGCGAGGCAGCCCTCGGCGGACACGAACAGCGGGTTGATTTCCGCCAGAGCCAGTTCCTTCGACAGCACCATCTCGGCCAGATGCCGTCCGATCGACAGGGCGGACGACCGCCAAGCCTCCGGCTCATCGGCGATCATTTCGGCCAGGGCGTCCGCGACCGCACCGGGATGTAGGGGGCACAACCGACCCTCAGCGGCGCCGGAATGCTCGATTTCCACCCCGCCGGCGGCGGACCAGATGACCCGCAGCTCGTGGTTGGCGGCATCGACCATGACGGCCAGATAGCGTTCCTGGCCCGTGGCGGCTTGCTCGATCAGGCACGCATCGACAGTGTGCCCTTTCAGCCGCGTGCCGATCATCGCGGCGGCGGCTGCCCCGGCCTGTGCGGGGGTCGCACACTTCTTGATCCCACCCGCCTTGCCGCGCCCGCCCACCGGCACCTGCGCCTTGACTATCCAGGGACCGGAGCCCGGCAGATCGGCGGCCCGCCCATCCGCCACGACGATCCCGGCCGGCACGGGGATGCCATGCTCCCGGAACAACGCCTTCCCGTCCGCCTCAATCAGCATCATGTCAGAAAATCCCAAATCCCATGATGCCATCGACAGGATCGAAGTCGCCCACGATCTTCTTACCGATCAAATCACGCAACGTCTCCGACGCGCCGCCGCCGATCGAGCCATACCGAGCACCGCGATAGAAGCGGGACACCGGAAACTCATCGGTGAACCCGAAGCCGCCGTGCACCTGCACCGCCTCTGTGGTGACGCGCAGCGACATTTCGTTGTTGAACACCTTGGCCGCCGCCGCGAGGAACGGGTCGGGGAAGGGGTTCGCCGACAGGCAGGCGCGATACAGCAACCCGCGCCCGGCCTCGATGTCCTTGAACATGTCGGCCAGCTTCCAGCGCATCCCCTGGAAGTCGGAGATCGGCTTGCCGAAAATCGTGCGCTCTCGGACATAGTTCACCGCTTCATCGAACGCGCCTTCGGCCAGGCCGAGCGAAATGGCGGGGTTCAGGCAGCGTTGGGTGTTGAACGCGCTCAGCAGCTTTCGGAAACCGTCGTCGCGGATGACAAGGTTCTCCAAAGGCAGTTCGCAATCGTCGAACTGGATCTCGTGCAGGTTCTCCCCGCCCATGGTGTGGTACGTGCCGGTGACCGCGAATCCCTTGGTGTCGGGTTCGACCAGCACGCAGCCGATGCCCTCCCGCCCCGGCTTCCCGTCAATGCGGGTAAACACCACGAACATCCCAGCCTCTTTCGCTCGGCTGATCAGCGTTTTGGTGCCCCTCAGGATGACCTTGTCGCCGACAATGCGGGCGTTAGTGCGGTAGTTGGCCACATCCGTGCCGGCGTGAGGCTCCGTCATGCACACCGCTAAAATGCAATCGCCGCTAACCACGGCCGGCAAAATGCGTTCGCGAATGGACGGCGGGGCATAGCGGGCGATCACGCGGGTCTGCACCCCGGCTTCGCCCAACACCGCCATCGCCGTCACGTAGTCGACCTTGGCGATCTCCTCCAGGATCAGGGCGGTATCCAGGATGGGCAGGCCCAGGCCGCCGTATTCCTCGGGCACCGACATGCCCAGCACGCCGAGGGTGGCAAGCTTCTTCATGTTTTCCCAGGGGAAAGTGCCATCCATCCAACGCATGGCGTTGGGCTTGAATTCGGTCTGCGCCAATGCGCGCACCGACTGGATCATCTCCCGCTGCTGGGCGCTGATGTGGAAATCCATGGTCCCGTTCTCCCGTCTCGATCGGGGGAGTGTAACCTTAGGTCAGGGCATGCGGGAAGCGCGCCAGGACCCGGCGCCACGCGGCGTCCATCTCGTCGGTCCAATCGTCGCCCAGGATCTCCTTGAACACCGTCATTACCACCCGGAAGAAGGTGTCGAATACCTCAGGTTCGACGCCCAAACCGACATGGTTGACCCGCTCGATCTCCACCAGGCTGACCGCGTAAGCATCGCCCCCAGCGCAATCCAGTAGCGCTTCCAGCGTGACGGCCATCATCTCCCCCCGCACCAGGCCGGCGGTATCACGGACGAACAGGGCCTCGATTTCGGGATTCTCCTGAAACAGGCGCTGAAACACCAGGGGCGCGGGGTCGTCGGCACGTTCGGCTACGAGTTCCAGGCAGCTTGCGATGATATCGGTGTCCATGCCGCCATCCTGCCAGTCGCGGTTTGGCTTTCCAACCACCCGATGCTATCGAACCTACTGAACAGTATCGGAGCAGCATCACGTGGACGACGTGCTACCGCCGGGGCTCTCGCCCCTCCAGTCAATCGACCAGGTTGACCGGGGGTTGTCCGCCGCCGGCTATATCGCCAACCGGCAGATTTCGACCGCCATCTACATGGCGCACCACCTTCAGAAGCCCATCCTGGTGGAAGGCCCGGCCGGCGTCGGCAAGACCGAACTGGCGAAGTCCGTCGCATCCTGGATGAAGCTGCCGCTGATCCGCATGCAGTGCTATGAGGGCCTGGACGAGTCCAAGGCCTTGTACGAGTGGAAATACGGCAAGCAGCTGCTGTACACCCAAATCCTCAAGGACAAGATCGGGTCGGTCATCGGGGATTCCGACAACCTCGCGACCTCCCTGACCAAACTGCACGCGTTCGGGGACATCTTCTTTTCCAAGCAGTTCCTGGAGCCGCGCCCCTTGCTGCGCGCGCTGGAGGAGCCGGGCGGCGCCGTCTTGCTGATCGACGAGATCGACAAATCCGACCAGGAGTTTGAGGCGTTCCTCCTGGAAATCCTGTCCGACTTTCAGGTCACCATCCCGGAAATCGGCACCGTCGGCGCCATCGTGCCGCCGATCGTGCTGCTGACGTCCAACAGCACACGCGACCTCGGTGACGCACTGAAACGCCGCTGCCTGCATCTGCACATCGGCTTCCCGGATGAGAAGCTGGAGGCCAGAATCATCGCTTCCCGCGTGCCGGGCATCGACGACAAGCTGCTGAAGCAACTTGTCAGCTTCGTGCAACAGCTGCGGGTGCTGGACCTTAAGAAAGTCCCGTCGGTCAGTGAGACGATCGATTGGGCGAAGGTGCTGGTGCTGCTGCACACATCGGTCCTGAGCGTCGATCTGGTACGCGACACGCTGAACGTGCTGCTGAAGTTCGAGGCCGACATAGAAGCCGCCAACAAGCAAATCGCCGGCCTGACCCACAAGGCTCGGGCTGACGCGGGCGTCGCCGCCTGATGTCCGGGTCGGGAATAGCCCCGGCCAGCGAGCCGCTGCGGCGGTTCCTCCAGGTCGCCCGGGGCGCGGGTTTGCGCGTTTCGGCGGCCGAGGGGATCGACGCGGCGCGCGCCGTGCAGATGATCGGCTTCTCGGACCGCGACATTCTGAAGGACTCGCTTGGGTTGATCCTGGCGAAAACCCCCGAGGAAAAAGCCGCCTACGATGAGGCGTTCGAGCTCTATTTCAAGCGCGACGACCTCGGCGCATCAGAGGACGAAGCCGAAGGCCCGAAGCGCGGGTCGGCGGCACAGTCTCAGGGCGGCGAAGGCCAGGGCGAAGGCGGCGGCCAAGGTCTTGGGCAACTGTTGGAACAAGACGACCGCGCTTCGCTGGCCACCGAGATGGAAAAGGCCGCCCGCGAATCCGGCATCGAGAATATCCGCTTCTTCACTCAGAAGAACCTCTACGCCCGCCGCATCCTGGACCGTATGGGCTTGCGCCAGGTCGAACGGGACATAGAGGCATTGCGTCAATCCGGCACCCCGGAAGGGCTGGGTCGCGCGCAATTCCTGGAAGGCCGCGTCGACCAATTGCGAGACTCCGTCCGCGATTTCGTCGAGCGTAATTTGATCCTGTTCGCCAAGGGCGAAACGGAGAAATTCAGGGAAGAATTACTGAAATCCGCCCGCCTGTCGAATTTGGAACGGCGGGATCTGGACCGGATGCGAGTCCTGGTGCGGCAGATGGCAAAAAAGCTCGCCGCCCGCTATGCCAAAACCCGCCGCCGCCGGCTGCGTGGGCAGTTGGATATTCGCCGTACCATGCGCCGCAATATGGGCTGGGGCGGCATTCCATTCATCACCGTCTGGAAGCAGAAGCGCATCGAAAAGCCGCGCGTGATGGTGCTGTGCGATGTGTCCGGATCGGTCGCGCCGATGTCGCAGTTCCTGCTGATGTTCCTGTATGCGCTGAACGAAGCCCTGTCGGATATCAGGTCCTTCGCCTTCGCCGGATCGCTGATCGAGGTTTCCGAAATTCTGGAAAAAGAACCGGTCGAGCAGGCCATCACCAAGATAATGGAACTGATCGGATTCGGTTCGTCCAACTTCGGCAATTCCTTCGCCGACTTCGAGGACGGCTGGATGCAGCACGTCACCAACAAAACAACGATCATCATCCTGGGCGACGCCCGCGGCAACCGCACCGACCCGCGCGCCGATATCGTCGCGCGCATGTCGGAACGGTCGAAGCGGATTATCTGGCTGAATCCGGAATATAAATCCGCCTGGGGCACCGGGGATTCGGACATGTACCGGTACGCGCCGTTCTGCAGCCTGGTGACGGTGTGCAATACACTCCGTCACCTGGAGCGGGCGATTACCGATATTCTGGAGGACGCGGTTTAAGCCGTCGCCCCACCATCCACTGCCAGCGCCACACCGGTCACGTACGACGCCTCATCCGACAGCAGGAACAGCGCCGCGTTGGCGATTTCCTCGGGCTCTCCCGGCCGGCCCATCGGCGTTTGCGCGGCACGCTTCCACACCAGCGACTCCGGCGTCTCCCCAGCCGGCAACTGGCTGTCCGGCCGCGCGACGAACACCCGCA
Source organism: uncultured Acetobacteraceae bacterium (assembly GCA_903924985.1). Taxonomy (GTDB): domain Bacteria; phylum Pseudomonadota; class Alphaproteobacteria; order Acetobacterales; family Acetobacteraceae; genus Rhodopila. The sequence continues at coordinate 11,242 of CAIYDT010000138.1, read as the reverse complement.
GCATTGGCGTATTGGTCGGACCGGGGCACACGGCGTTGATCCGGATTTTCTCCTTCGCGTACCGCTTCGCCAGCCCCCGTACCATCCCCACGATCCCAAACTTGGCGGCGTTATAGACCGGGCTGAACTGCGAGCCGACCAGGCCCGAGGTCGACGCCGTAAACAGGATCGATCCACCACCACGCGCGCGCAATTCAGGCAGTGCGGCTTCGGTCGTGATGAGCACCGACTTCACGTTCAGGTTCATGGTGAAGTCATATTCTTTCCAGTCCAGGCCCTCGACCGAAGCCGGGCCTGGCGATCCGACATGGTTCCAGACGAAATCCAGCGCCCCGAAGGCTTTCGTCGTCTCCCGCACGATGCCGCGGGCGAAATCCTCGTTAGTCAGATCGCCTGACAGACCGATGGCCTTGCCACCCGCGTCGGTGATCGTCTTTACCACGTCGGCGACCGCGGCCGGGTTTAGATCGACGACCGCGACCGAGGCGCCCTCAGCCGCGAACCGGATCGCCCCGGCGCGGCCCATGCCCGATCCGGCGGCGGTGACGATGCCTATTTTGTTTTGCATACGCATGGCTCTATACTCCCGTTTCCATCGGCAGGCTCTCATCCTTCGACCATTCCGACAGCGACGCGTCGTAAATCTTCACGTCCCTGTGCCCCAACATCACCAATGCCAGAGCATCCGCACTGGCCGCGATGCCGCCACCGCAATACGCAATGACCGGCCGATCCAGCGCCCCAACAGCGCCCAGCCGCTTGCGCAACTCGTCGGCCGGCAGGAATGTGTTGGTCGCGGGATCGAGCAAGTGCGCCGCTGGCACCGCAACGCTGCCGGGAATCTGCCCCGGCCGCCCATAGGTGCCGCCGGAATACTGCGCCGGCATCAGCGCGTTCAGCGTGCAAACCGAGGCGTCCCCCATCGCCGCTTTCACGGCGTCCTTCCCGACCATCAACCCCCGTTCGGCCGTGACGGTGAACGTACCGTCGGCACGCACCACACCAGGGCCGGTTTCGGACGGACGGTCTTCTTTGCTCCATTTCTGCCAGCCGCCGTTCAACACCGCGGCGTTGTCGTGGCCGAACTCCCGCAGCAGCCACCACACCCGTGTCGCCCACCAGGGGTTCGCGGTACTGTAGGTCACCACGCGGGTGTTATTGCTGACCCCCAAACGGCGCATCGCCGCGGCGAACCCGTCCGCCGTGGGGCGCATGAACGCGAACTTCTGCGTCGTATCGGATACGTCGCGCTGCACGTCGCAGAACTGGGCGCCTTTGACATGGCCTTTCTCGTAATCCTCCCGCCCTGGCTCGATCTTATACGGCCCGTTCGGTTGAATGCGCAGATGCACGGTGCAGTCCAGCACCACGACATCCGCACGCGACAGGTTCTGCTCAAGCCAATCGGTCTCGACCAGAAACTCCGGATGCACGAACCCAGCCATCGCTCAGTGCCCCGGCGCGAGTTCGGCGAGTTCTATCAACACGTTGCCGGTCGCCGAGGGATCCAGAAACACGATCTTCGACCCGCCATGCCCGGTCTTCCATGTCTCGCTTTGCAGCTTCACGTTCTTCGCTTTCAACTCGGCGATCGCACCCTCGATATCGTCCACTTCAAAGCAGATGTGGAACAGGCCGGTGCCCTTCTCCGCGATCCACTTGGTCACGCCGGACTCCGGCCCCTGGCCCTCCAGCAACTCGATATAGGTCTGGCCCACCGGCAGCATCGCCAGTCTGGTCTGGCCGATCTGTTCCTCGTATTCCAGGTCCAGCCCGAATGTGTCGCGCATCAGGTCGAGCGACTGCTTCATCGAGTCCACCGCGATGGCGATGTGTTCCACGCGCTTGATTTTCATGTCCTTGGCCCTCCCTTAGAGCACCAGAATATCGGTGAAGTTGCCGCGCATACCCAGCGCCGCGTGCAGCCTATCCAGGTCCGCCAAAGGCCGCAAATACCCGGGATGCGCCAGATCGTGAAAGCCACGGTAGCCCGCTACCGCCATCTTCAAAGCCTCGTAGCTCCCGGCCTCCCGCATCAACAGCGGACAAAATTCCAGCACCAGCGGCGGCGTACCGGCTAAGGTCCGAGGGCTGCCGGACAGCACGATCCCCTCGTGCCCCTGGATGTCCATCCAGATCAACGTCCCCGCCGGCCCATCCGGCAGCAATTCGTCCAAAGTCGTGGTCACGACCCGCACACTGCCGGCAAACTCGGTTCGGTCGCCCGCCGCGCCGACGCGGTTGTCGCCCTGGTTGCCGGTGTTGATCGCGATCTCGATCGTTTCCCCCGCCATGGCGCTGACGGCCGCATGCACCGAAACGATGGCGGCTTCCATATCGTTCAGCAGAATATTCGCCCGAAACATCCGCTCGATCGCCGGCACCGCCTCCACCCCGATAGCGGAACCGATCAGCCCCCGTTTTACCGCCGGGATGCAGATCGTGCCGATATTGGCGCCGATATCCAGCATGCGCGTCACCGGCGGCACGCCGCTGTCCCGCAGCAACCGCAACGTGACTTCCAGTTTCCCGAAATCCTGCGTGCCACGGATGAACAGCTCCCGCCCTGGTCCGCGATCCCGGCTGTCGTGCACGAAACTGACCGAACCGTCGCGGGAGATCAGCGATCCATCGTAACGGGACCGATAGATCGCCTCGAACAGGAAATGCCGCAGCAGCCGGCTGCGCGATAGCAGCAGCGGCGAAATGACGCACGCCCGCAGCACCGCGAACAGACCCGCGTGCAGAACAGCCTTGATACGGAGACGTAGCGCTCTCAGGATATCGTGACCCCGCTATCCACCGGGTAAACATGCCCCGTCACCATGCGGGATTCGTCAGACGCCAGGAATACCGCCATGTCCGCGATATCCTCTGGTTCGATGAGTCCCACCAAATGCGACTGGGCCAGCTTGTCCAGCGCCGTATTGCCCGCGACCAGCGCCCGCACCCGGTCGGTCATGGTCGCCGAGGGCGCGATCGCGTTCACCCGCACCTTTCGCGGCGCGAATTCCACCGCCATCGAGCGCGTTATCGCTGCCACTCCACCCTTCGCGGCGGTGTAGCAATCCCGTCCGGGGACACCCATCAGCGCGACGTTGGACGACATGTTGATCACCGACCCACCACCCGACGCGATGATGGCCGGAATGCCGAAGCGGCAGCCCAGGAAGGTGCCGAACAGGTCCAGCTTGATGACCCGCCAGAATTCTTCCAAAGGCGCGTCCACCACGGTGTTGTCGATGCTGGTCGACCCCCCGGCATTGTTGTGCAGCACATGCAGCGCGCCGTAGTGCTGGACGGCGCGTGCGATCGCCGCCTGGATGCTGTCGGGCTCGGTCACGTCGGTGCGGACGAAGATCGCATCCCCGCCGGCCTGCGCAATGATCTGCGCGGTCTGCTCCCCCGCGGCGGCGTTCAGTTCGGCAACGACAACCCGAGCACCCTCTGCCGCCATCTTTTTCGCCGTGGCGCGGCCGATACCGGTGCCCGAACCGGTGATCAGGGCAACCTTGCCTGCCAAACGTGTCATATGTCAGTCCTTCCTGGACGGCGCGAAATAAAGCCCTGGGTCGGCGGCGCGTATCCGAACCTCGGGGAGGCCGAGTTCCTTGCGAACGATGTTAGTGCCTTCGACGAGAGAGACGCATTTGTAGTAGGCAATGCGGCGGCTAAGCCCTTCCCGGCCGAAGCCGCAATCGGTCGTAATCACAAGCCGCTCCGGCGGAATGTATTTCAGCGCCTTGCGGATAATACTGGCAACGAGCTCGGGCGGTTCGACGACGGTGTTGCAGTGATTCACAACGCCGATGCCGATCTTCTTATCGGTCTTGTACCGGCTGAACAGCTCCAGATCGCGCCCCTCGGTACTGGCGCATTCGAAGGTGATGACGTCGCAGTTCAATTCGAGCAAATGCGGCAGCGCCCGTTCGTAGCTCGGCACTTCCCAATAAACGCGCTGCTGGTTGGGATTACCCCAGCAGGTGTGCACCCAGATTTCCGCGTTGACCCCGATGGTCTGGCGGTTGAACGCCTCGGTCATGAAGCGGTAGTCGGCGTCGGTGATGCCGGGTCGGGTCGACTGTCCGTGATGCGGCGGTTCCTCGACCTGAATCAAGGGGCAGCCGGAATCGGCGAGTTCACGAAATTCCTCATTCATGATGTCGCACAGCGCGAGGATCATTTCCTTATCGTCGGCGTAATACTCGTTCCACAGCATGCTGGCCATCGCGGGCGCGCAAATGCCGCCGAATTTCACCGGCCGGTCGCTCAGGCGTTGCGCGGTCTTCCAAAGTGCCGAATATTCCAGCGGTCCTCGCGTCAGTTTTTCGGTCACGACACCAGGCTGATAGGCTTCCTGCACTTCCCACAGGATCTTGCCTGGCCGCAGCCCGTGCCGGCTCATCCAGCCGCGCGACAGGTCGCGATGACCGTTGACGCCGCCGAGCCGCTCGATCGGATAAAAGAACCAGGACTTGCCGCCGACGGCGAGATCGAAGCGCGCATCGCCATCGGTGACGATGTCGAGGCCGGCTGCTTCCTGCGCGTTGATCGTGGCGGCGACGGCGTCGAGATATTGTTCGCGAAACAGCGAATCGCCCATCGCGGTCTTGAACGATCTTCCGCCCAGGCTGACGTCGTACCACAGGGGCCGCGGATAGGAACCGGTGATCGCGGTCGGCATGACCATGTCTTTCGTGACCGTCAGCATGAAGTTCTCCCTAGCGGCTTAACTCCCGCGTCATTTCGTCGATGCCATTGACCGTCAGCGGGAACATCCGCCCCTCCATCGCATCGTTCAGCATGGTAATCGAGCGCACGTGCCCCCAGCTTTGCTTCGGTGTCGGGTTCAGCCAAGCCGACCGCCGGTAGTGGCCCGTGAGCCGGTCCAGCCACACCGTCCCGGCTTCCTCATTCCAATGTTCAACCGACCCGCCAGCCATGGTGATCTCGTACGGGCTCATTGCTCCATCCCCAACGATCACCAGCTTGTAGTCCGGCCCATAGGTCCGCAGCACCTGCCAGGTCGGGATGACTTCCTCGTGCCGCCGGCGGTTGTTTTTCCACACCCGCTCGTACGGGCAATTGTGGAAATAATAGTATTCCAAATGCTTGAACTCGGAACGAACGGCGGAGAACAGCTCCTCCGTCAGCTTCACGTGGTCGTCCATCGACCCGCCGATATCCAGCAGCAATAGTACCTTCACGGTGTTGTGCCGTTCGGGGACCATTTTCAAATCCAGCGACCCCGCGTTCTTCGCGGTCGCCAGGATGGTGTCCGGCAGATCCAGCTCCGTTGCCGCCCCTTGCCGAGCGAACCGGCGCAGCCGGCGCAGTGCCAGCTTCATGCCCCGGGTGCCGAGTTCCACGGTGTCGTCCAGATCCTTGAATTCCCGCTTGTCCCACACCTTCACGGCGGTGCGGTTGCGGGATTTGTCCTGGCCAATGCGCACGCCCTCGGGGTTGGCGCCGTACGCGCCGAACGGGGAGGTCCCCGCCGTGCCGATCCACTTGGACCCGCCCTGGTGCCGGCTGTTCTGCTCCGCCAGCAGTTCCTGCAGGCGCTTCATCAGCGCGTCGAAGCCACCCATGGCCTCGATCTTGGCCATTTCCTCGGGCGTCAGCATCTTCTCGGCCAGCTTGCGCAGCCATTCCTCGGGCAGGTCCTGGACCTTTACGCCCTCCGGCGGTTCCAGCCCTTTGAAGCAGGCGCCGAACACGCGGTCGAATTTATCGAGGTGCCGCTCATCCTTCACCAGGGTGGCGCGCGCCAAATAGTAGAAATCGTCGATGCTGTATTCCGCGACCCCGGCCTTCATCGCCCCCATCAGGGTCAGATATTCCGTGATGGAGGCTGGCAGACCCGCCGTTCGCAGCCCGAGAATCAAATGGGAGAACATCAGCCCCCCCGGCGCGCCAGGAAGGCAAGGCGTTCGAACAAATGCACGTCCTGCTCGTTTTTCAGCAGCGCGCCGTGCAGCGGCGGAATCACAACGTGTTTTTCGTTCGCACGCAGGGCTTCCGGGGGCAAATCTTCTACCATCAAAAGCTTGAGCCAGTCAAGCAATTCCGACGTCGCGGGCTTCTTCTTCAGGCCGGGAACCTCCCGCACCTGGAAGAACACGTTCAATGCCTCACGCGCGAGGTCCTTGCGGATGTCCGGATAGTGGGTCTGGACGATGCGTTCCATCGTTTCGCGATCCGGGAACCGGATGTAATGGAAGAAGCAGCGGCGCAGGAAGGCGTCCGGCAGTTCCTTTTCGTTGTTCGACGTGATGATCACGATCGGCCGGTGCTTCGCCGCCACCGTCTTGCGGGTTTCGTAGACAAAGAACTGCATCCGGTCGAGTTCCAGCAGCAGATCGTTGGGAAACTCGATATCCGCTTTGTCGATCTCGTCGATCAGCACCAGCACCTGCTTCTCGGCCTCGAACGCGTCCCACAATTTGCCGCGGACGATGTAATTCCCGATGTCGCGCACCCGCTCATCGCCCAACTGCCCGTCGCGCAAGCGGGACACGGCGTCGTATTCGTAAAGGCCCTGCTGCGCCTTGGTGGTGGATTTGATGTGCCACTCGATCAGCGGCATCCCGAGCGACTGGGCGACCTCGTGCGCCAGCACGGTCTTGCCGGTGCCCGGTTCGCCCTTCACCAGCAACGGGCGCTCCAGGGTCACGGCGGCGTTGACCGCGACCTCCAGATCGCGGGAGGCGATGTATCGTTCGGTGCTTTTGAAACCGGCCACGCGGGGAGTCCTTGTCTAACGTCCCCGCGATTGTCGGGGGAAAGCGCCGGTCAGGCAAGAACCCCGAGCACCTGGGCAGCCGTCGGGAACTGGCCAGTCGCCTTCTTGGAGTAGGCCAACCGCCCATCCACGACGATCTCGAACACGCCGCCGCCCGATTTCTTCAGGGCGATCTCGGCGCCGGGATGGGCTTGCAGCAACTGGTCACGCGCCGCACGGGCGCGTGGCTCATAGCCTCACATGCCGCAGTATTCGATCTCTATCCGCATGACCTCGGCCTGTCTATCACGGGAAAGAGCTTGGCATCGGGCGGCCGATTGGGCAAGGAAAGACGAACCCAATCGACCAGGTGCCCCATGACCCAATCCCGCATCGTCCCCGTGATTCTGTCGGGCGGCTCCGGCACCCGCCTCTGGCCGGTATCGCGCGAGAGCTTCCCCAAGCAGCTTTGGCCGCTGGTATCCGACCGCACGATGATCCAGGAAACCGCCCTGCGCGCCAAAGGCCCGGAATTCGCGCCGCCCATCGTGGTGTGTAACCAGGAGCACCGGTTCCTGATCGCCGAACAGCTCCGCGACGCCGGGATCGAGGGCGCCCGCATCGTGCTGGAACCGGTGGGCCGCAACAGCGCCCCCGCCATCGCCGCCGCCGCGGTATTGGTGGCGGAGGACGACCCCGACACAATCCTGTGGATGATGGCCGCCGACGCCGCGATCGGCGACGTGCCGGCGCTGCTAACCGCGCTGGACCTCGCCGTGGCCGCCGCCCGCCACGGCCGGATCGTCACCTTCGGCATGCGCCCGACGGCGCCGGAAACCGGCTACGGCTACATTGAACAAGGCGCCGAACTGCCCGACGCCCCCGGCGTCCACGCCGTCGCCCGCTTCCTGGAAAAGCCCGATGCCGCCACCGCCGCGCGCCTCGTCGCGGATGGGCAGTATCTGTGGAACTCCGGCATGTTCGTGTTCACCGCCCGCACGTTGATGGACGAACTGGACACCCACGCCCCCGACGTGCTGCCGGCCGTCCGCAAGTCCGTCGCCGAACGCGCCACCGACCTGGATTTCATCCGGCTCGGCGTCGAGGCGTTTAGCGCCTGCCCGTCCATCAGCCTCGACTACGCGGTCGCCGAACGCACCAACCGGACAGCCGTCGTTCCGGCGGATATCGGTTGGTCGGACGTGGGAAGCTGGAGCGCCCTGTGGGAGCTCGGCGCCAAGGACAACGCCGGCAACGTCACGCTTGGCGACGTGTTCCTGGAGGGCGCGGAGAATTGCTACATCCGCACCGACGGCCGCCTCGCCGCCGTCGTGGGGCTCAAGGACACCGTCCTGGTGGTGACCGAGGACGCCGTGCTGGCGATGCACCGCGGCATGGCGCAGGACGTCAAAAAGATCGTCGATCGCCTGAAAGCCGCCGGCCGCCCCGAGGCCACAGCCCACAACCGCGGCCACCGCCCCTGGGGCTTCTATGAAAGCCTGATCCAGGGCGACCGCTTCCAGGTCAAGCGCATCGTGGTGTACCCCGGCCGGCAGCTATCCCTCCAAAGCCATTACCACCGGGCCGAACACTGGGTGGTGGTGAACGGCACCGCCAGGGTGACCCGCGACAAGGAGATCATGATCCTCCGCGAGAACGAGAGCGTTTACCTCCCCCTTGGCTGCGTCCACCGCCTGGAAAACCCCGGCAAGATCCCGCTGACCCTGATCGAGGTGCAGTCCGGCGCTTACCTCGGGGAGGACGATATCGTGCGGCTGGAAGACACCTACGGCCGCGCCTGACACCAGGGAAACCCATCGGCGGCCTGCCGCAACGCGACCTCCGCCTCCAGATGCCGGCCATGGAACAGCGCCAGAACGAAGGCCGCGGTGAGCACCATCGGCCGTAGCCGCAACACCGGCGGCGGGCCGGCAAAGCGGGCCAGCGCCAGCGCACCGGCCACCCCGATGGCCGCACCGAGCGCAACCTCCGGCCAGGAGTGCAGGCGCAACCCGACCCGCGTCAGCCCGATCGCGATCGCCGCCAACAAAGCAACGACCAGGACGGTCCGCCGTCCGCCCCCATAAATCGCCGCCACCCCGCCGGCCACCACCGCCGCCGCCGCCGTGTGACCGCTGGGGCTGCGCAGCGCCACCGGCCCAAACACCGAGGCGCATCCGAGGAAAACCAGCTTCAGAACCAGCATGCCGAAGAACGTGACGCCGATCGCCCCCAGCCACGCCACGGCCCCCCGCCGCCACCCTTGCAGTGTCAGCACGACCGCCACCGCCAACACGAGCGGCAACATTACCGCCTGATCGGCAAAATCGGTAAGGAAGGTCACGTCCCGTCGCTATCCGGAACCGCCCAGGCGCGTCCCACACGGTCCGCCGCCTCGAACGCCGCGATGGCGTCGTCGTTCGCCAGCGTCAGCCCAATATCGTCCAACCCCTCCAGCAAACACCGTTTCCGGAACGGGTCGATCTCGAACGCATAAACGCTATTCGCCGCGCGAACCTGCTGGTTCGGCAAATCCACCGTGATATCCGCCCCATCCGCCGCCGCCGCCCGCAGCTCGGCGCAACGATCCTCCGGCAGAACCACCGTCAGCAGCCCGTTCTTGCCCGCGTTCCCCGCGAAAATGTCCCCGAACCCCGGCGCGATCACGCACCGCACCCCCGCGTCGCCAAGCGCGTAAACCGCGCCTTCCCGCGACGATCCGCAGCCGAAATTGGCGCCTGCCACCAGGATTTCCGGGCTGCCGGACGGCCCCAACGGAAAATCGGGCTCCGCCACTCGCACGTCATGGAACAGGAAATTGTTGTAGCCCTCGGTCCGCGACTTGCGCAGGAAGCGCGCCGGAATGATCTGATCGGTATCGACATTCGCACGATCCAGCGCGGCGGCGGGGCCCGAGACCACGGTAAACGGCGTCATGCCACCACCCTCCGCACGTCGGTAATCGTCCCGGTTACGGCACCGGCCGCGGCCATCGCCGGAGACATCAGATGCGTCCGCGATCCCGGCCCCTGCCGGCCCACGAAATTGCGGTTGGACGTTGCCGCGCACCGCTCCCCCGCCGGCACATAGTCCCCGTTCATCCCCGTGCAGGCCGAGCACCCCGGTTCCCCCCAGGTCAGGCCGGATTCGGTGAAGACGCGCGCCAGCCCCTCGGCTTCCGCCTGTTTCTTGATCGGCACGGAACCCGCGACGACCAAGCCGGGGATGACCGCCTTACGCCCGCGCAGCACGGAAGCCGCCGCCCGCAGGTCCTCGATCCGCCCGTTCGTGCAGGTGCCGATAAACACCCGGTCCAGCTTAATGCCCTCGAGCGGCTGACCCGCCGTCAGCCCCATATACGCGAGCTGAGCGGCATCCGCCGTGGCGGGTATCGTTGCGGTCACCGGCAGCGCGGTATCCAGCGAGTTCCCCCAGGTCACCGTCGGCGCGATGTCCCCCGCATCCAACGAGACCTCGGTATCGAACGCCGCCCCCTCATCGCTCGGCAGCAAACGCCACGCCGCCACCGCCTGGTCCCACAACGCCCCTTTCGGCGCCCGGGGCCGGCCATGCAGGTACTGAAACGCCGTGTCGTCCGGCGCCACCATGCCGGTGCGGCTGCCCGCCTCGATCGACATGTTGCACAGCGTCATGCGCCCCTCCATCGACAGCGAACGAATGGCGCTGCCGGCATACTCGATCGCATGCCCCACCGCGCCCGCCGCCCCGATGCGGCCGATGATCGCCAGGATCACGTCCTTCGCCGACACGTGCGGCCCCAGCACGCCGTCCACCGTGATACGCATCGTCCGAGGCTTCCGCTGCCACAGCGTCTGAGTCGCCAGTACATGCGCGACCTCCGACGCGCCGACGCCGAACGCCAGCGTGCCGAACGCGCCGTGCGTCGCGGTATGCGAGTCCCCGCAGACCAGCGTCAGCCCCGGCAGGGTAATCCCCTGCTCCGGTCCCACCACGTGCACGATGCCCTGTCGCGGATCGTCCAGCCCCATGACGCCGAACCCATACCGGCGCGCATTCTCCCCCAGGCGCGCGACCAAAACGGCTCCCTCAGGGTCCGCGATCGGCAGCGCGCGCGAATGAGACGGCACGTAATGGTCCGCCACCCCGAATGTCAGGTCCGGCCGGCGCAGCGTCCGTCCCGCGTGCCGCAGCATGCCGAAGCCGTGAAACCCGCCATCGTGCACCAGATGGCGGTCGATCCACAGCAGGCTGGTGCCGTCTTCGCGGGCCACCACGACATGCGCGTTCCATATCTTATCGAACAAGGTCTGTGCCATGCCCGAGGCTCCCGCGAACGGCGCCGTCTGGCAAGTCAAACCCGTTCGGCGGAACGCCGTCGGCATCCCCTCACGTTGCAAGGGCCTCCGCGGCGTCCTCCGCGTCAATCAGCGCGGTGCCCTGCCGCACCGCCTCCTTCCAGGCAGCCAACATATCGGTATCCGGCGCATGGTCGTGGCTCCAGAACGCCCGGATCGGGGCGGTGGCGACGATCCGCGC
>CAIYDT010000137.1 GCA_903924985.1 uncultured Acetobacteraceae bacterium | reverse complement strand
ATCGGCGCCCTGCTGGCCCTGATCGACGAACCCGGCAACATCATCGCCGAAGACGGAACGGTCCGCCTGACTGACGAACAGGCACGCGGCATCCTGGAACTGCGCCTCGCCCGCCTGACCGGCCTGGAACGGGAAAAGATCCAGGCGGAAATGACCGAGGTCGCGACCAAGATCGCGGAACTGCTGGAAATCCTCGGTTCCCACATCCGCCGCATGGAAGTGATGCGGGAGGAACTGGCCGAGTCCCGCAAACTGATCGCCTCCCCCCGCCGCACCGAAATCGCCGACGCCGACGCCGACCAGGACGACGAGAGCCTGATCGAGCCGGGACAGATGGTGGTGACCATCACCCGCGACGGCTTCATCAAGCGCACATCCCTGGAAACCTACCGCTCGCAGAATCGCGGCGGGCGCGGGCGCTCCGGCGCTTCGACACGTGGCGACGACATTGTCACGCGCAGCTTCAACGGCCACACGCATCAATGGGTGCTGTTCTTCTCCTCCGGCGGCAAGGCGTTCCGCGTCCGGGTGTGGAAGTTGCCGGAAGCCGGCCCCACCGCGAAGGGCCGGGCGCTGGTGAACATGCTGCCCGAACTGGGAACGGACGAAATCACCACCGTGCTGCCGCTGCCGCAGGACGAAACCCTATGGGAAAGCCTGCACCTCGTGTTCGCCACCATGTCCGGCAACGTGCGCCGCAACCGGTTGTCCGACTTCCGCAACGTCCGAGCCGCCGGCCTGATCGCCATGAAGTTGGATGAAGGCGACAAGCTGATCGGCGTCGCCACCTGCCGTGAGGGCGACGACGCGCTGCTGGCCACCCGCAAGGGCCGTTGCATACGCTTCCAGCTCACCGACGAAACGGTCCGCGTGTTCGCCGGCCGCGACTCCTCGGGCGTGCGCGGCATCAAGCTGTTGCAAAAGGATGAGGTCATGAGCCTCTCTGTCCTGCGCCACGTCGACGCAACGATGGAAGAGCGTGCGGCCTACATCAAGATCGCGAACGCCAAACGCCGCGCCGTCAACGAGGAAGAAGCCGAAACGACCACCGACGACGAACAGGTCGCCGATGTCGCTTTGTCCCCCGAACGCGTCGCCGAAATGGAACTGGCCGAGGAAATCCTGCTCACCGTCACGGATATCGGGTTCGGCAAGCGCACCTCCGCTTACGAATACCGCGTGACCGGCCGGGGCGGGCAGGGGATTGCCAACATCACCCTCGCACCGCGTAATGGCAAAGCGGTGGTGGCGACCTTCCCGGTCCGTACAGGCGATGACGTGATGCTGGTGACCGATGCCGGGCGGTTGATCCGGGTGCCGGGCGATCAGGTGCGCATCACCGGGCGGCAAGGCATGGGCGTGACCCTGTTCCGGGTGGACTCGGGTGAGCACGTGACCAGCGTGTTCCCGATCCTGGACGACGAAACGGACGATACGGCCGCCCCGGAAGGGCCGGTTGAGGAAGGAACGGATGGCTGAGACCCAACACGGGATGCCGCGCCGCATAGGCCTGTACCCCGGCACTTTCGACCCCGTCACCAACGGGCACCTGGACGTGATCGCGCGCGCCGCCCGCCTGCTGGACAAGCTGGTGGTGGGCGTGGCGATCAACACCGGCAAGGGCCCCATGTTCACGCTGGACGAGCGCGTGGCCCTGGTGAAAGCCGAGATTGAGGCCATCGCCGACAAGAACGGCATGACGATCGAGGTCGTGCCTTTCAAATCGCTGTTGATCGACTTCGCCCGGCAGGTCGGCGCCAGCATGATCGTGCGCGGCCTGCGCGCGGTGTCGGACTTCGACTACGAGTTCCAGATGGCCGGCATGAACTACCGCATGGCCCCGGATATCGAGACGGTGTTCCTGATGGCCAGCGAGCGGCACCAGTTCATCGCCTCCCGTTTGGTCAAAGAGGTTGCAATACTGGGCGGCGACATTACCTCCTTTGTGCCGGCCCGCACCTATGACGCGGTCATGCAGCGCATCCGCAAGTAAGCCTGGAGTCCCTTATGAACCGCCGTACCATTCTGACCGGCCTCGCCGCCGCCGCGCTGCCGTTTGGCGCCTTCGCGCAGCCCGCCCCAGACCTGGAAAATACCATCTACCTGGACCTGAAAGACGGGCGGGTGGTGATCCAAATGTTCCCCGACCTCGCGCCCAAGCACGTGGAGCGGGTGAAGATCCTCGCCCGCAAGGGGTTCTACGACAACACGCCGTTCCACCGGGTCATCGACAACTTCATGGCGCAGGGCGGCGACCCCACCGGCACAGGCATGCATGGCAGCGATCTGCCCGATTTACCCGCCGAGTTCACCAACAAGCGCCACTTCCTGCGCGGCACCGTCGGCGCGGCCCGCACGTCGGAGCCCAACACCGCCAACAGCCAGTTCTTCATCATGTTCGCCCCAGGTGCGAGCCTGGACGGCCAGTACACCATCTGGGGCCAGGTTACCGGCGGCATGGAGTTCGTCGACAAGATCAAACGCGGCGAAGGCCGCTCGATGACCAATCCCGACCGCATCGTGCACATGCGCGTCGCCGCGGACGTGAAATAGCAACCTCTTATACGATTGGAGCCTCGCATGGCTGACGCCGAAAACACCCTGATCATGGAACTCGCCCACGGGCGGGTGATCATCGAACTACTGCCCGACATCGCCCCCTTGCATGTGGAGCGGGTGAAGACCCTCGCCCGCCAGGGCTTCTACGACGGCACCCCCTTCCACCGGGTGATCGAGGGCTTCATGGCGCAGGGCGGCGACCCCACAGGCACCGGCACGGGCGGCAGCGACCTGCCGGACCTGCCCGCCGAGTTCAGTCGCGTCTACAAGTTCGTGCGCGGCACCGTGGGCGCGGCCCGCACGTCCAATCCCAACAGCGCCAATAGCCAGTTCTACATCATGTTCGCGCCGGCGCCGCATCTGGATGGCCAATACACCATCTGGGGCCAGGTGACCGAGGGCATGGAGCATATCGACGCCATCAAGCGCGGCTCAGGCGGCGGCGGGACGGTGTCGAATCCGGACAAGATCGTAAAGGCGCAGCTCGCGTCCGACGCAAAATAGCAGGGTTGCGCCCCAGGGCCACCGTTCCCGCTTGACCGGCGGCCCTGGGTAGCGTTCAAGACGCCTCCGCGCGTGAGAGCCTGTAGCTCAGTTGGTAGAGCACGAGACTTTTAATCTTGGGGCCGTGGGTTCGAATCCCACCGGGCTCACCACTCACACGCAAGACAGACAAGGGGGCGGAGACCGCCGGCCCGCCATTACCCATCTTTCGCGAACGTGACCCTGAAGCTCTCCGTCGCACGATGGAGTTCCTCGGCGGGGTCTGCGCCGGTCAGCATGTTGCTCAACGCCGCGCCGAACACGTCGCGAAACTCGATGGCGGCGACGATTTCCGGAATGCAGGGGCGGGCGATGTCGCGGGATGCCGCGACCGCGGTAAGCCAGTCGTCCGGCACGGTTCGGCTCGCCATGGTCTTCACCATCGCGTCGGCGGATGTGCGGATGGCGGCACCGGATCCGCTGGCCAGCAATTGCGCCTGGCTCGATTTGCTGGTGGCCCACTGGCAGTACAGCCAAGCCGCGCCGTGTTTTTTGCTGGCCGCCGGGATGCCGATACCGTCGCCGAACATCGGCGCGACACGCGCTTTCGGCCCGGCCGGCATAACCGCGAACCCCACCTTGTCCGAGATGCGCGACTTGCGGGGATCGACCGCCACCGTTCCAACCGATTCCGTATCGAGGAACAGCGCCGAACGGCCGGCGATGAAGTTCGCCTGCGCTTCGTACCAGTTGTAACCGACGACTCCCACCGGCCCGCAATCGCGGTCCAGGGCTTGATACAGTTTCGCCGACTCGATCGCCTCCGGCCCGTCGCTGTGGAAATGTCCCGCCTTGTCGATGGCGTCCAGGCCGTAACCGAGCAAAAAGCTGGTCCAGACGGGGGTGTTGGCATTCTTCAACCCGCGCGCCACGAAACCGCTGATCCCGGCTTTGGGATCGTGCAACTTGCGCGCGGCCTCCAGCAGGTCCGGAAATGAATCCGGCGGGGCCACGCCCTTGGCCGCCAGCAATTCCTTGTTCCACATCAGTAGATTATAGTGGAACGTGATCGGAATGGTGTCCATTCGCCCGTCCGCCTGCGTGGCATACGCCACCGCGGCCGGCGTGAAATCGGCGAAATCGAAGTCCGGCGCCGTCAGCGATGTATCGGCCAACAGCGGCCGCAGATCGAGTAACCATCTGCCGTTACCGATCATCCGCTTCTGTGATGTATAGGCAACATAACAAACATCCATACTCGGATTGCCCGACGCCAGTTCGATCACCAGTTTTTGCCGAAACTGCTGCTCGGGGACTTGTTCGGAGCCAACCGAAATTCCAGTCAGGGACTCGAATTCCTTTTCGTGCGCTTTGAGGTAATCGGCGAAGGCGGTGCGTTGCAGCGCCACCTCGATATGCTGCCCTTTGAAGCGCTGCCAGTTGAAATCCGCCGCGAAGGCCGGTGTCGCGAATGATGCGGCGCCCGCGGCCATCAACGTTCTACGGCCGATCATGCTATTTTGACCAATTTCTGCAACGATCGCAAGGGCTCGGGTCGCGGCACTGAATCCCCAAACAAATTGGGCCAGGCGGTGAATGAAACCTCGCCCACATAGATGTCGCCACGGGAGTCCACGGTGATGCCGTGCGGCGAGATGAACTGGCCGGGCTTGTCGCCGCCATGCAAATCCCCAAGGCGTGCCAATTGGTTGCCGTTGTGATCGACGATGGTGACGCGAGGGCCTAAATTCGGGGCCTTGCGGTTGACGTTCATGACCGGTCCGCACTCCCCGATATAACAAATCGGACACTTGCCCGGCGGCATGTACAGCGCGCTGGGGCGGTGGAGATTGTTCCACTGAGTCTCATACTTGCCGTTGCCGTCGAAGACCTGCACGCGGTGGTTTTCGCGGTCCGCGACATAGACCCAGCCGTCGGCATCGCAGGTGATGTTGTGCGGCAGGTTGAATTGGCCCCGGTCCGTTCCGGATCCGCCCCAGGAGGTCAGCAACCGCCCATCGGGGGTGAATTTGTGCACGCGGGCATTGCCGTAGCCGTCGGAGACGTAGATGTCGCCTTGCGGGGACAGCGCGGTGTGCGTGCAGCGGTTGAACGGCTCCCCGCTCATATACGGGGCGGCTTTGCCGGGGATACCGATTTCCAGCAGCACCTTGCCCTCCAGCGTGCATTTGCGCACGGTCTGGTCGCCTTCGTCGGTGCAATAGATGGTGTCGTCCGGGCCCATATGGATGCCGTGCGGCCGGCGGAACAGCCCGTCGCCCCAGGCGCGCAGGAAATTGCCGTCCCGATCGAACACCGTCATCGGGTGCTCGCCCCGGCTGAAGACATAGACATTGTCGTGCCGGTCGGTGCCGACCGAGGCGACTTCCTTGAATGACCAGCCGTCCGGGAGACGCGCCCAGGATTCGGTCACGCGATAGCGGTAGTCGCCTTCGCCCAGAATGACGGACATAATTTTGTTTCCTCCGGAGGGATTGCGGACAGTGTAGGAGGGATGGTTGTGGGGGACCAGCCTCCGCTCCGCGACCGCTCAATGCAACGCCAGCGGCAGGCTCAGCACCGCCGTTTGCTGTTGGCGTTTACGCGGGGGTGGCGCGCACGAAGTCGAAGCCATGCGCCGGACTTTGGATCAGCAGGAAGCGGGCGGGTTTCGTCCGGCTCGGATTGGCGATCTCGTGCACGGTGCCGGGGGGAACCAGGTTGACGCTGTCCGGTCCGCGGCGAACCGTGCGCATGGCGCCATTTTCCGTGAATGTCGCGTCGATCTCTCCTTCGAGAACGACCGAGATGTCCCAGCTCGTGGTATGATGGTGGGACGGCACGCGTCCGCCGGGTTCGAGCACATAAACGTTGACCTGGACCTCGTCTGTCTGATGCACCAGCGCCTTGCGCGCCAGCACATGCCTGTCCTCGTAGTCAAGTGAGGCCAGTTCGACGGTGCGGGGGCCGGACATCAAGGCCGGCCCCCGCGCGGTGAGCGATCGCCCGCGGAGGGTAACCATATCGTGCATGTCACCGTCATCGTACTCGCCTCCACGCGCTCAGACCTTCGTCACGTTCCAGAACAGCGGGAAGCCCTTCGTCGGCAGGTTCACCCGCTTGTGGTGTGCGACGGGGCGGAAATACTCGCCGGTCGGAATGTACGGCACATCCTGCCAGAACTGCGTTTGTAACGCCCGGCACACCGCCTGCTGCGCCGCGAGATCCGGCGCGTCGAACCACTGTGTCCGCAGCGCCTCAAGCCGCGGCGAGGTCGGCCAGCCAAACCACGCTTTGTCGCCGTTGGCGCGAATGCCGAGATGCCCCGCCGGATTGAAGTTGTTGGTCCCCTCAAGGAACGTCAGGAAGATGTTCCAGCCGCCCTTGTCAACCGGCCCGCGATTGGTGCGCCGCTGCACCACCGTCCCCCAATCCATCATCTGTATGTCGATGTTCATTCCCGCCCGGCGCATCTCGTCAATCGCCACCTGCGACATCGCCGCCGTCGCCGTCTGGTCGCTCGCCACCATTGCCACCACACGCTCACCCTTGTAGCCGGCCGCCGCCAGAGCACGTTGCACCGCCGGATAATCCCGCTTTCCCGCCATCACCTCGATACCCGCGTCGTTCGCCATCGCCGAGGTGCTCGAGAATACGCCGCAGCGGTCGCGCCAATAGGTGCGCTCCTCGCCGGCCGCCGCCATCATGCACTCGGTTTGGTCGATCGCGCCGAGCAGCGCGCGCCGGATCGCGGGATTGTCGAATGGCGGTTGCAGGTGATTGAAGCGAAGGATCCCGAGATTGCTCGCGGGGTCCTCAACCTGCACGATAATTCCGGCTTTGCGCAGCAGCGGGATCACGTCGACCGTCGGCACCTCCCACCAATCCGCCTCGTCGTTCAACATCGCCGCCGTCGCCGTGGCGGGGTCGTTGATGACGTTCCATTCCACCCGATCGAGCAACGGCCGCTTCGCCCCCGCGGTGAAGCTCGGCGCGCCCGGCGCGGGCACATAGGCCTCGTTCTTGGCATACACCGCACGCACGCCGGCAATGCGCTAATCATTAATAAATCGGAATGGACCGCTGCCCACCATATCCGTGACCTGCTTGAAAGGATCGGTCGTGGCCAGCCGCTCGGGCAATATCGGGCAAATGCACCCCGCGGTCTTCGCCAGCGCATCAGGCAGCAGTGGGAACGGACGCTTCAGCCGAAACACGATCGTCCGGTCGTCCGACGCCGAAAGTTCGTCCGTCGTTTCGATCAGAGCCAGCCCGAACGCGTCACGCGCGCCGAGCAACGTGCGCCGTTTCATCCGAAAGTCCCTCCAGAAAACCGAGGCGCGCGCAGCAACCCGACATTCGCCGGATGGTCCCGCCGATAACCACGTTGGAGGGCACACTGCGCGCGGTCAGAATGGATGGCAACGGACAAGTCACATAAGCGCCCGATCGGCGGGTAGATTGCGGCAGCCCCGATACCAACCGCATCGCTCGGGCTTGTGGCGATGGCGGTTTGCACCATCGTCGCCACTTGAAGGGGCCCGTTATAACGCCAACGTCGGTAAGGACACCCACCGCCGCTCAGCCACACTCCGATAAGCCATATCCGCCAGCTGCACCGCCTTGGCCCCCTCCACCAGCGTCGGCACATACGGCGCGTCCTCCGCCACATGGCGCAAAAATGCCTCCCAACACTGCCGGAATGGGTTCTTCACCGGCAGGGTTTCCGGCACCTCCTGCCACTGTGCCATGAAATCCATGCCTCCCGGACGCCCACCCCCATGAAACGCCTCGGGCGTATTCACCGCAGCCTGTGTGAAGCACCGTTGCCGGCTGGCAACAGCCGATCCCAGCACCCCATCGATTTGCACAAGCATCGTATCCTCCCGCCGAATGCGCGTCGCCCAGGAGTTGGTGATCACCCCAACGCCGCCGCCCTCCAGTCGCAGCAGCGCGTGGGACGTATCCTCCACATCCACCGTATACCGCTGCCCGGCCTCATCCACCCGTTCGGGAATCGCCGTCGCCATCGCCGCGCAAACATCGGTGATGGGCGCGGCCAGTCGGTCCACCATGTACCGCCAGTGCGCCATCATATCCAACGCCAATCCCCCGCCTTCCCCCTTCTTATAATTCCAGCTCGGTCGTTGTCCTTCCTGCACGGTTCCGTCGAAAATCCAAGACCCGGCCTCGATCCGAATCGATAAAATGCGCCCGAGGAAGCCGGAGTTCCGCACGAACAACAATTTTCCAAACCCCGGCAGGAATAGCTTGTCCTGGATCACCCCATGCTTCACCCCCGCCGCCTGCGCCAAACGCGCCAGCTCCATCGCCTCTGCCACCGTCGGCGCGGTGGGCTTTTCGATATGGATATGTTTTCCCGCCGCGATCGCCTGCCGCACGCGCGTTGGCCGGTCGCCGGTCGCGGCACAATCCATGAAAATCGAGTCCGGACCGGCCAGCGCCTCCGCCAAATCGACCGTCCACCGCTGGTTCCCATGCGCCGCGGCCAAAGCACCCAGCCGCTCGGCGTCCCGCCCCACCAGCAGCAAATCGGGCACCAGCCGGTCGCCGTTGCGCAGCGGCAGCCCGCCCTCGCGCGCGATGGCCAACAGATTGGCCATATGCTGCGTGGTGCCCATACGGCCGGTGGCGCCGTTGACGATGATCCCGATCCGTCGTTCGCTCATGGGTTGCTTCCTGCTCCAGTGGGTTGGGCAGATGCTCCCACAAATATTGTCGAAGTCCTGCCCGTCGTGTTTGATACCGTTGGCGCCTACTCCAGCGGAACGTTTTTGCACTCCCGCATGCTCCAAATTGACAGCGCGCTCGCCGCCCCCGCCGCCATCACCAGATACGCCGGCGACAGCGGGCTGCCGGTCGCGCCGATCAGCCAGGTCGCGGCCAGCGGTGCGAACCCCCCGAAGATCGCGACTGAGAACCCGTAGCTCACCGAAAGCGCGGTATATCGCACCCGCGTCGGGAACATCTCGGCCAGGATCACCGGGATGGTGCCGGTGTACAGAGACTGCATGAAGGCCACGCATAATTGCACGATCAGCAGCATCTCGAATGTGCCGGCGCCCAGCATCAAATACAGCGGGTAAGCCATCACCAGATACAGCACTCCGGACGCCGCGATCATCGGCCGCCGCCCAATGCGGTCCGACAGCGCCCCCATGAATGGCGTCAACGTCATAAGCGTCAAATTCGTCAGCACCGAACACAGCAAAGCGCGATCCGCGCTCATGTGCAGCGTCTTGATGGCGTAGGTCGGCATGTAAACGATCATCACGTAGTTGGCGACGATGCCGATGATCGACAGCCCGAACGCCTGCGCGATCTTGACGCCGTGCGTCGACAAAGCCTCGGTCAGCGGTGCGTGCGAAATGGCACGCCGTTCCGCATTGCGCTCGAATGCCGGGGTTTCCGCCACCTTGGTGCGCAGATAATAGCCGATTGGCCCTAGTACGAAGCCGAACACGAATGGCAGCCGCCAGCCCCAGGAGTCGAACACATCCGGCGCCAAATTATGCGCCAGGAAATACGCCGAGCTGGAGGCCCCCAGGGCACCCAACTGCGTGCTGAACTGCTGCCAACTGCCGGTCAGGCCACGCTTGCCGGGCAGGGAATATTCCACCAGGAACGCCGCCGCGCCGCCCCACTCCCCTCCCGTGGAAAACCCCTGGCCGCAGCGGCAAATCAGCAGCAGCATGGGCGCCAACAGCCCGATCTGCGTGTAGGTCGGCACCAGCCCGGTGAACCCCGTCGCCGCCGCCATCAGCCCGATGGTCACCACCAGCGCCGCCCGTCGCCCGTGCCGGTCGCCGTAGCGCCCCAGCACCACGGCACCCAGCGGCCGGAACAGGAACCCGACGCCGAAGGTGATAAACGTGCTGATCAGCGCCAGTGAGTCATTGCCCGCCGGGAAAAACGCGTGACTGATCGGCACCGCGAAGAACCCGTACAGCACGAAGTCGAACAATTCGAAGAAGTTGCCGACCGCGCATGACAGGATCGCGCGCCGGCGCAGCGCCTGCGTACTAACGGGGATAGCGGCCTGGATCATGGCAAGGGACTCTCTTGACTGATTCCTCGATCATTCCACGCTTGTGGCAGCCGGTCGAGATCGCTGCCACTTGATTTGCACCTCCGCGGTCACGTAGAGGCAAGCCGACGCTCCGGGGAAGCTGGCATGAATCGCGAAATCAGGCCGCTGACCGGCATAAGGGGGATAGCAGCCTGCTGGGTGGTGGCCTGCCATTGGGCCGGCTCCGAACTCACTGGCCTCGGCCAGGATATTGCTCTGCACGGCTACGCCGCCGTCGATCTGTTCATGATCCTCAGCGGTTTCGTCCTTGCGATCAACCAACAGCGATGGAGCGGCCTGGGGGCCTTCGTTTGGCAGCGCTTCAGCCGGCTGTATCCCCTCTACGCGCTCACTACCTTCGTGAGTCTGATGGAAATCCGGGCCTTTTACCAGGGACCGTTCCAGCCGGGCGGCCCAGCCATCCTGTCCAATTTCCTGATGACCACAACGAACCTGTGGAACGTCGATGCGATCAACGGGCCGAGTTGGTCGATCAGCATTGAATTTACGCTGAACCTGTTCTTTCCGCTGTTCGTCCTGCTGTGCCTGCGCTCGTCGCAGCGCTGGAGCATTGTCGTAGCCGGTATATGTGCGGTTGCCCTGGTCTCGGTGAGCATCCTCGACCACCGGCTGAACGGCGGCGTGGCAGGCGGTCTCGGCACGCTCGACAATCGGCTCCTCTACCTCCGCTGCGGCCCCGAATTCGCGCTCGGCATGCTATGCTGGCGGCTTTGCAACGAAGCACCTTGGTCGGCGCTGTTCGGGCGGGCAGGGGTTCTGTGCCCGTTGCTGATAGCGATGATGGCAATGACGCCGTTCAAGGCGCTGGATCTCCCTTTCGTTGCCGCCAGTTGTGCGCTGGTCATTGGGCTATCCGTGGAACGATCCCGGGTGGCGGCGATCTTCGGCACGCCGGTGCTGCACTGGCTGGGAACCATCTCCTTCTCGCTCTATCTATGGCATGCGCCGTTCCTCGCCTTGCGTCCGGTCCTGGCGGGCGCACTCGGCATCGCCGATCCCACTCTGACGCTGATGGCGGCCAATACGCTGAATCTTTGCCTGGTCCTGGCGGCTTCGACGCTGTCCTACCACTGGTTCGAGGTTCCGGTACGCCGGTGGCTGCGCACCCTGGGACATTGACAGAACGCCCGCCTCAGACTGCCATGGCGCCAAGCATAATCGGGGAGGCCATCCATGAAGCGCAGAACCATCCTGCAAGGCGCCGTTGCGGCGGCGGCCCTACCCACACGTTTCGCCATCGCCCAACCTGCCACGGCGCGCACCTTGCGCATGGTGCCGCAGGCCAATCTGTCGATCATGGACCCGCATTTCACCACATCGCAGGTGACAACCAACCATGGCTATGCCATCTATGACACGCTGTTCGCGCTGAACGCGAAACAGGAAGTGCGGCTGCAAATGGCGTCCGGCTTCACCACCGAGGATGGCGGCCGGACCGTTCTGATTACCCTGCGCGATGGTCTGCGCTTCCACGACGGCGAACCCGTCCTGGCCCGCGACTGCGCCGCCACGTTGAAGCGCTGGGCGGCGAGGGAGGCGTTAGGCCAAAGTGCTGCCCGCTTCGTTGACGAATGGGGCGTGCGCGACGATAAAACGATTGCCATTCGGTTGAAACGCCCGCTGCCGATTTTAATTTCGCTTCTTGCCCGGGGCGCCAGCATGCCTTTTATCATGCCCGAGCGCATAGCGAAGACCGACCCGTTCAAGCAAATCACCGAAACAATCGGTTCCGGCCCGTTCAGGTTCGTACGCGACGAGTTCGTGCCGGGATCGCGCGCCGTCTACGCCCGCAACGAAGCCTATGTGCCGCGGCAGGAGCCGGCCGATTGGACCTCCGGCGGCAAGGTCGCGCATTTCGACCGTTACGAGTGGGTGGTGATCCCGGACTCCGCCACCGCCGCCGCCGCGCTGCAGGCGGGGGAGGTCGATTGGTACGAACAAGTGCAACCCGACCTGATACCGCCGCTGCGCGCCCATACCGCGATAACCATCGGCAGCGCCAACCCCACCGGTTTCAACGGCATCATGCGCTTCAACCACATCCAGCCGCCGTTCAATAACGTGGCGATGCGGCGGGCCATCATGCTGGCCGTGGATCAGAACGATTACATGGCCGCGGTGACCGCCAACGACCCTTCCGCCTGGCGGGTGTGCAAGTCGCTGCTGCCCTGCGGCACCGCCGACGGCCGCGAAATCGGTGACTACGCCATGCCCGGCAACCTGGAAAGTGCTCGGTATGCCCTGAAAGCGGCTGGCTACAACGGCGAGAAAATCGTCATCCTCAGCCCTTCCGATTTCGTCACCATCGGCCCGCTCGGCGACGTCAGCTACGATTTGTTCCGCCGGTTGGGTTTGAACGTGGAAATCGTGCAGACCGATTGGGGCACCGTGAATCAGCGGCGCAACAACCGTGAGGGCGTAGACAAAGGTGGCTGGTCCGTCGTTTGCACCTGGGGTTCCACGACCACAATCGGCAATCCGGTCAGTGAGTTTTTTATGCGCGGCGTGGGCGACGCCGGCTGGGCCGGCTGGTTCAAGGACGACACGATTGAGAGCCTGACGGAACAATGGCTGCTTGCCCCCTCGGACGTAGAGCGGGGACCGATCGCGGATGCCATTCAGAAACAGGCCTTTACCAGCGTTCCCTCGGTGCCGCTGGGGCAGTTCCAGATCAGGACGGCGTACCGGAAAAGCCTGACCGGTTTGATCGAGGCCTCCGGCGCGCTGCCCTGGAATGTCCGGCGGGTGTGACCCCTACCGAGACATCGTAAACCCTTCGTAGCCATTCGCGGCGACAGCGTCGCAGCGCTTCTTATACCCCGCGAACCCGCCGACATACGGCATGAACACCCGCGGCTTGCCGGGGATGTTGGCGCCCACGTACCAGGAGTTCGCCAGCGGGTACAGCGTGCTATCCGCGACGTCGTTCACGTGTTGCACCCAGTCGCGCTCCGCGTCGGGCGTCGGTTCGATCCGGGTCGCGCCGCGCTGCCGCATGGTGTCCAGGCAGTCGGCGATCCAATCCATGTGCTGCTCGATCGCCACGATCATCTGGGTTTTCACCGACGGACTGCCCGGCCCGGTAATGGTGAACATGTTGGGGAAACCCGCGACCATCAGGCCCAGATAGGTGGTTGGCCCGCCGGCCCATTTTTCCGCCAGTGTCGGCCCATTGCCCACGCGGATGTCGATTTCCTTCAGCGCCCCGGTCATGGCGTCGAAGCCCGTGGCAAACACGATGGCATCGAATGCGTATTTTTCCGCGGTTGTGCGCAAGCCGGTTTCCGTCAGTTCCTCGATCGGGGTTGCGCGGGCGTTGACCAGCGTGACGTTATCCCGGTTGTAGGTCTCATAATAATTGGTATCCAAACACAGCCGCTTGGTCCCAATGGGATGGTCTTTCGGCGCCAGCAGCTCCGCTACCGCCGGGTCCTTCACTATGCCGCGGATCTTGTTGCGCACGAATTCCGACGCCGTGTCGTTCGACGCCTTGTTTACCAGAATATCGGTGTAGGAATACAGGAAGCTGATGCTGCCGCCCTCGGCCCATTTCGCTTCGTACTGCGCCTCCCGCTCCTCCGGCGTCACCTCCAGTGCGGATTTGGTGGGGGGAGGGAACCCGGCGATCCCAAACGGCGTCTCATACGCCGCCGCCCGCCGTTCGGTATATTCCGCCTTATGCCGAGCCTCGATTTCAGCATCCATTGGTCCATTACGCGCCGGCAGGCTGAAATTCGCCGTGCGTTGGAATACGTGCAAATGTTTCGCCTGCTTGGCAATAATCGGAATCATCTGCACGCCCGAGGATCCGGTGCCGATCACCGCCACCCGCAATCCGGTGAAATCCACGCCCTCATGCGGCCATAAGCCAGTATGGTACCACTTGCCCTTGAATGTCTCGATGCCCTTGAAATCCGGCACCCGAGGGGTGGACAGGTTTCCCGTCGCCATGATGCAGAACGGCGCCGTCACCACGTCGCCCTTATCCGTCCGCACGGTCCAGACGTTGCGCCCGGGCTCGAATTCCGCCGCCGTCACGCGGGTGTTGAGCTGCACGTCGCGACGCAGGTCGAACCGGTCGGCGACATGATTGATATATTGCAGAATCTCCGACTGATTGCCGTACCGTTCCGGCCAGTGCCATTCCTGCTGCAAATCGTTATCGAACGCGTAGGAGTATTCCAGGCTTTCCACGTCGCAACGGGCACCCGGATACCGGTTCCAGAACCAGGTGCCGCCGACGCCGCTGCCGGCCTCATACGCGCGCGCCTTCAAACCGAGGCGGCGCAGCCGGTGCAACGCGTATAACCCGCCCAACCCGCCGCCAACGACGATGGCGTCGAAATCGGTCGCGCGCGACGCGGCGGTGGCGCTGCGTTCCATGACTTCGGACATTCTGGTACTTCTCCCGCTGTGAACCTACTGGTCAGTAGCATAAGCACAGCGGCGCCCCGCCGCCAACCCGCTCGTGCCTGGGGTAACGGCACTGGTGGGTACACCGGTACGATATCGGCCCACCCGACGCTCCCCCAACGGCCCCAGCCAATCTGAGTTTTACAGACGAATCCGGCGTTCGACTGTGACACCACGGCAATCCATCTCATATTCGAGACCGACAACTGGCGGGCGGGCGAAGTGCCAGGTCAGACCATGCTGCGCCGCACCGCGGCGGACGATCTCTTCCGACAGGAACGGATGCAGATCGTGCAGGGTATAAACCTGTGTCGCCGTGGTATCGGCCCAGCCTGCCCCGACGGCGGCCATCCGCTGTTCCATGCGGTTCAGCACGTAAACGCCTTTCTCCCGCATCGCGTCGGGGGAGGTGTCGCCGAACCGGATGGTGCGTTCGCGGTAGCTGGCATGGCCTTCCTCGGCCTCCCCGCTGCCGGAAATCACGAAGGATCCGGACGCACCCGACACCTTCCGGGTAAAGCAAAACGCATGAAAGCCCGGTTCCAGCGGCTTGTGCTGCTCGGGGCACACGTTGCTGCGTGCCACGGGGTTTTTGTCGTCCCGCATGACGCCCCAGCGCTCCAACGTGCCGCAATAATGGCGGTTGAAGGCGATAAAGCCCGCTTCGGTGAATGGCGCGGGGGAGCGCAATTCGCAGGCGCAGAACGCCGTGAGCGGCACGTCCTCGGCGGCCATGAATCGTTCGATGAACGCGAAACCCTCGGCCAGAGGGATCGGGCGCTGAAAGGACACCCGCTCGATCCTGAACCCATCCAGCGCCCGCACCCCGGCGGAGTACTGGAAGACGCCAGGAATGTAGCGGTAACCGCCTGCCGGCACGTCGATGGTCGAAGCCGTCATGAATGTGTCCCCCTATGTGCCGACGGCTTCGCTTTCGGGCAGCGCCATGCGCCGAATGGTCCCGGTAGTGCTGTGGCCCTCGCGCAACGTCACCAGCACGACCTGACCGCCCCAGCCCCGCACCAGATCCGCGCCCACCACCTGATCGACGCTGTAGTCCGATCCTTTGACCAAGACGTCCGGCTTTAGCGCCTGGATCATTTCCAGCGGTGTGTCCTCATCGAACAGGGTCACCAGATCGACTTGTGCCATGGATGCCATGACGATGGCGCGCGCGGTTTCGGACTGTAGCGGCCGGGTCGGGCCTTTCAGCCGCTTGACCGAGGCATCGGTGTTCAGCGCCACGATCAGCCGGTCGCAGGCGGCGCGCGCCTCGGACAACAGGCGAACATGTCCGGGATGGATCAAATCGAAGCAGCCATTGGCGAAGCCGACCTTCAGCCCCATGCCATGCCAGGCCGCGACCTGGGTCATGGCTTCCTCCCAGGTCGCCACTTTGCTGTCGGTGGCGGCCAAATCGTGCATATGCAGGGCACCCAGCAATTCGTGCCGGGTCACGGTCGCGGTGCCCTGCTTGCCAACCGAAATGCCGGCGGTCACGTTAGCCAGCCGGGCGGCATCGGGCAAAGACGCACCGGCCCCGAGCGCGACGGCCAAAGCGGCTACCAGCGTATCGCCGGCGCCGGACACATCCGCGACCTCCCGCGCCCGCGTCGGCAGGTGCAATGTGTCCCGATCCCGCCGCACCAGCGTCAAACCCTTAGCCGACCGAGTGACCAGCACCGCCTCCCCGCCAGTCGCCGCCAGCGCCTCCCGTCCCGCGCGATCCGCTTCCGAATCATGCTCTGCGTCGATCCGGGTGGCGGCGCGCACCTCGTGCTCGTTCGGGGTCAGAATGGTGGCGCCGCGATAAGCGCTGAAATCGGCGCGTTTGGGGTCGGCGATCACCGTGCGGCCGGCGCGAACAGCCATCGCCAGGGCGGCTTCCAGCACGTCGTCGCACAGCACGCCCTTGGCATAGTCGGACAGCACGACGATGTCGGTACGCTGCAGGCATTGCTCGATTTTGGCCAGCACCGCCGCGGCGGTGTCGTTATCCAGCGGGGCAACCGTCTCCTCATCCAGCCGCAGCAACTGGTGCGATCCGGCCATGAATCGGGTCTTGGCGGTGGTGGGGCGGCCTTTGGCGACGACCAGCGCGGATTCGGTATCCGGCGAAATCGCCAGAAGGCGTTCGATCTCGGCCCCGGCCTCATCGTCGCCCACCACACCCACCAGAACGGCGTGCCCGCCCAGGGTCGCCACGTTCAGCGCGACATTGGCCGATCCGCCCAGCGTTGCCCGCCGGTTGTTGGGGCGCAGAACGGGAATGGGCGCTTCCGGCGACATGCGCGACACCGCGCCCGTCACGTAGCGGTCCAGGATGACGTCCCCCACCACCAGCACACGCGCTTGCGGGAAGCGGCGGACGGTGTCCGCGAGTTCGGTGTCGCCGTGCTGCTGGTGGTTCCCCGTCATGAGGCCCGCTTCCCTGTTGCCGTGCGCGCCGGATAGCACTCCGCGTGCTCGGCCGCACCGGTAAAAATGTGGTGCCGGCTGTTCCAATCGGCGCTCAATCCTTGTATTGGACACCCTCTGTTTCGTCATGGGCCAGCGCGCCCGTCAGCCTGGAGCGACCGTGAAGTACCTTCCACCGTTCGACCTCATACGGCGGTCTGTCGAAATATCCACCATCCGCGGCGAACTACGGGTGAACGTGTCCTATGAGGATTTCGTTCGATTATTGAAAAAGATGATCGTCGGGACGGAAGTGGATGAGGATTGGTACCTGCGCGCTTACGAAGATATCGCCAAGGCGGTACGGGAAGGCATCATCAAGTCCGCCCAGCAGCATTTCGTGGAGGACGGCTATTTCGAAGGCCGGTTGCCCTTTCCGATGAAGGTCGATGAGCGTTGGTACATGAACCAGTATCCCGATGTGGCGGACAGCGTCCGGCGTGGCGTGCTGACCACCGCGCAGGAGCATTTCGATGAGGACGGGTACCGGGAAGGGCGCTTGCCCTTTGGGATGTAGCCGCTCGTGGTCCATTGTGCCTTCAATCATGGGTTTATGAAAGTGGGATTGCGCATGACGGCGTCGTTTGGACGAAGCGCGATCCTTGCCTCGGAAGATGTGGCATGACGCGCAAGCCCCGGAAGGCGTCCCGGAAGCAGGTCGCCGAAGCGATCGCCACGTCCGCGGACCCTGCGACGGAGCTGATGGCTGACACCGCGCCGGAGCCGGTGGCCGAGGAAACCGAACCGGTCGTCGCGGCGCCTCCTGTCATCGTGATTGAGGTCGATCCGGCGGTATCCGGCGGCTTTATCCATGGCCGCTTCGATGTGTCGATGCGTGGCCGGGTCGTTTCCGCCTCGCCGGCCGAGGAAATAACGCTCCAGGAGAACGGGGAGATCGTTGGTGTCGCACAGTTCGGCGACCCCGAACATGCGGCCCCAGGCTCCTTGCCGGACGGCACGCGGGCGCGCCAGCGCGCCTTCCACTTCAATTTGCCCCGAGCGTATGCCCATGCCGCGGCGCCATGCCATCCGACCATCGTTGTCCGTACCGCGGATGGCGACATACACGAGGAAGCGTTCGAACTTGCGGTAGACCCGCATGGCCCGCAGCCCGTGGCACTGCGGGCGGGGCCGACGCAGAACATGATGACCAGCGCGGGCATCCGGCCACCCGTGGTTATCTACGTCGAACGTGCGGCGCTGGACGGGGAAGGCAACCTCCAGATCCACGGCTGGGCCATCGCGCTGACCACGATGGTCACGGTGCAAATCTTCGCAGATGACGAACGTGTCTCCGCCGCCCGCCTCGGTGGCGTGCGGGACGACGTCGCCGGGGTCTATCCTGCCTACCCCAACGTCCGAACCTCCGGCTTCAGCCTGTCGATCCAACTGGGTGAAGAACACCGCGGCGCGCGCACCATCAGGGCGCAGGCGATCAGCCTGTTCGGATTTTCGCACGAAACCGTGGTGCCGCTGGAGCGGCTGCCCGGCCGCTCCCTCCGCCCCGGCACCGCGGCGCCTCGGTCCGCCCCGTCGCCGGATCCGTTGGCGGTCATGCCGGCGAGCACGGGCGCGTTCTCTTTGGTGGGACAGCAGCCGGTCTATCAGATCACCGCGGATTTCCGCATCGCCACCGATCCGTTACCGGGTGGACTGTTCCCAGCGGGGCTGATGCTGGGTGTGCCGCCCCCTGTCGAGGGCACTCGGGCGCCCGCGCTGCCGCCCGTTCGGCATGACGTGCACATGTTCTGCGACTCCGTCGCATTGACCACCGATGGCTATTTGACTGTGGTGGGCTGGGCGGTCAGCGCCGGTGAGATCGCGTCCATCTATATCTATTTGGACGAAACGCTGGT
This sequence comes from uncultured Acetobacteraceae bacterium, assembly GCA_903924985.1. GTDB lineage: Bacteria > Pseudomonadota > Alphaproteobacteria > Acetobacterales > Acetobacteraceae > Rhodopila. The sequence goes on along the minus strand of CAIYDT010000137.1, from coordinate 36,455 downwards.
CGGCGAAGCGGAGCATGGGTATGATCGTCCCGATGTCGGACGGCAATTCGTCGATATTCCATCTGCCCCTTTTGCCGGCTTCACGTTCGATCGCCGCGTTATCGAAGTCGCGGATGGCGAACATAGTGTCCGTCTTCTGGTGCGAAGCCGGGAAGGCGAGGAAAAATCCGACACATTTCCCATCGCCACATTGCCGCCGCCGGCCGTCAGGGTGCGGCCGGGCATGGATGTCGGGTCTACCGAACTCGATGAATTTCAGTTCCAACTCGACAACCCCAAGGTGGACGATGGTGTCGCGGTCGCGGTCGTTACCGGCCGGCTGACGATCGAGGGTTGGGTGCTCGCGCGCTTCGGTGTCGCCGGCATGGACGTCTTTCTCGACGGCCAACGCCTGGGGGAGGCGCATTACGGCCTCGCCCGTCAGGACGTCGGTGCGGCCTTCCCGGAATGGGATAATTCGATCCGCAGCGGTTACGCGTTCCATTGCCCGCCTCGTAGCTTGCGCGATGGCACGCATGAGGTCCGGATCGTTATCCGAGCAAAAAACGGCAACGAGCTGCGCCAGAGCTTCACGATCCACGTCAAGAAAGCCGAAGATCAGGACGATTTCGGCAATATCCGTCGGCGGGTAACGCGCGTCGAATCGGATTTGGTGGACTCCCTCTTGGCCGACCTGGTGGGAACCGGCGCGCCGCCCCAGTTCGCGCTGTTTCTGCGGCAGAACGGGCCGGTGGACGCGACCGGCCTGTCCGCCACGCTGAACGCGCTGCGCCTGCAAAGCTTCCGGGATTGGCACCTGATGGTCCTGGCGGACGATGCCGCCAACCAGGAAGACGTCGCCGCGATCCTGTCCGAATTCGGTGACGAGCTTGCCGCCCAGGTGTCGGTCGTGACTCCGGACCAGGATGGCTGGCACGAGCCGTTGCCGGCTGGCCAGGCGCTCTCAGGCCTGCTGTGCGCCGGCGACGAGCTGGGCGCCGACGCGCTGATGGAACTGGCAATGGCCAGCCTGCTGCGGCCGGACGCCGATTTCATCTATGCCGATGAGGCGCGCGTCAGCCCCGCCACTCATGAGCGGGAGCCATTTTTCAAACCGGACTTTTCGCCGGATCTGCTGCTGTCCACCAACTATATCGGCCGCCCCTGGGTTGCCCGCCCATCGCTGTTGGCGGCGTTGGCGATTACGCCAGCCGATCTTGCCGCGCTGGGCGAATACGACCTGATCCTGCGCGCGACGGAAATCGCGGCCCGCATCCACCACGTGCCGAAGCTGTTGTGCGCCCGCGGCCCTGTCGAGCTGGATTCGGCCGAAGCCAGCGAAACCGCCTTGCTGCGCGCCGCCGGCCGGCGGGACACCGTCGCGGAGGTCATTCCGGCGGCGGTGGAGGGTTCCTGGCGCTTCAAACGGGCCCTGGGCACCAAAGGCAAGGTCTCGATCATTATCCCGACCTGCGCCGCGCACGGCTATATCGAAACCTGCCTGGATACGCTGCGCGCCAGGACGACCTACCCGGACTATGAAGTCATCGTCATCGACAATATCCCTGACAGCCAGATGGCGTGGAAAATCTGGCTGCAGCAGCATGCCGACAAGATCGTCGACATGCCGGATGCCTTCAACTGGTCACGCTTCAATAATACCGCGGTGGATGTGGCTGACGGCGAATTCCTGCTGTTCCTGAACGACGACATCGAATTCTGGCAGGAAGATTGGCTGGAAACGATGATGGAGCACGCCCAGCGGCCGGAGGTCGGTATCGTTGGGCCTCGGCTGCTGTATCCCGACCGCAAGGTGCAGCACGCCGGCATGTTCCTGGCCAACAACGGCATCGGACGCCACGCCTTCCGCTTCGCCGCGGAGCATGAGCCTGGGTATTTTGGCCTGGCGCTGACCCAGCGTAATGTTATCGCGGTGACTGGTGCCTGCCTGCTGGTAAGGCACGACCTTTTCGATACACTGGGCCGGTTCGACGAGGCGCACGAGGTCATCAACAACGACCTGGATTTTTGCCTGCGTGTCCATAAAGCCGGGCTGCTGACGGTGTTCACGCCCTATGCGACGTTGATTCACCACGAGCTCGCCAGCCGCGAACGGTTGAAGGATGTGTTCGACCTCTCGCATTTCAACCGCCACTGGAAAACCCGGTTCGCCGCGGGCGACCCGTATTTCAATCCGAACCTGTCGCGGCAAGCCGACGACTTCCGGCTGGACGACGAAGCGACGGAGCTGGTGCACGCCGGACACCCGCTGTTTCGCACCGACGACATTCAGCGCATCCTGGCGGTAAAGCTGGATCATATCGGCGATTTCGTTACTGCCCTGCCAGCCATCCGCCGCCTGAAGCACTTGTTTCCACACGCGAAACTTAGCGTGCTGGCCGGTCCGGCTTCGCGCGCCTTCGCTACCCTGGAACCGGCGATCGACGAATTCATCGAGTTCGCCTTCTTCCATGCGCGTTCCCAGTTGGGCGAACGCGCGTTGACGCCCGAGGATTTGGCCGAACTTGACGCGCAGCTGAAGCCGCAACGGTTCGATCTGGCGGTCGATTTGCGCAAGCATCTGTCGACCCGGGATATCCTTCGCCATACCGGTGCCCGCTTCCTGGCCGGTTTCGATTACATGGGGCAGTTCCCCTTTCTCGACATCGCGCTGGAATGGGATGGCGACAAGGCGCTGCAACGCAAACGGGCCCATGTGGTCGACGACCTGCTGTCGCTGGTCGCCGCTATCGGTGCCGCGACCGGATCCGATCGCTTGTTGTCGCGTCCGTCGCTGGAGCCGACCCCGGTCGAAGACCTGCCGGACCATATCAAGCCGCTGTTCGACAAGCCCGTCGTCGCCGTCCACCCCGGTGCCGGCAACATCACCAAGCAATGGCCGGAGGAGCACTTCTCCGCCCTTATAGATCTTCTAGTGGAACGGAACGACGTCAACGTGCTGCTGGTCGGCGGCCCGGACGAGGTCGAAATCGCGGACGCACTCATGGAAACCGTGCTGCATCCGGAGTCCGTTGCATCCATGGCCGGGCAGACATCCTTGGTCGCCTTACCGAAGCTGCTGGCCGCCTGCGTCCTGTATATCGGCAACGATAGCGGCCCGAAGCACATCGCCGCGGCCATGGGCCTGCCCACCATCGGTATCCACTCGGGCGTGGTGGATGCCGTCGAATGGGGGCCGGTGGGCGATCGCGCAGTGGCCATGCGCCGGAATATGACCTGCAGCCCGTGCTATCTGGCGGTCGCGGCGGATTGCCCGCGCGGATTGGCGTGCCTGCGCGGCCTGGAAGCCACCCATGTGCATAACCTCGCGGAGACGATGCTGGCCCGCCCGGTCGTGACCGTCGAGCCGGAGATTTTAGGGGAGATCGAATTGTCCGATAGCGAGATGGATCCGGCCGAAGACCTCGATCTCACACCGGGAGAAACGGTGCCGGAATCAGAAGACGCCCACGACGCGGTCGTCTCCTGATGGATGACACCGCGCTGCTGGAGCTGGCCGCCGTCCTGGCGGAACAAGCCTCCGCTGTGATCCTCGAAATCCGCGCGCGTGGCTTCGCGGTCGAGCGCAAGGAAGACCGCTCCGTCGTCACCGAGGCCGATCGCACGGCGGAGGCCATGATCGTCGCCGGCCTGCGCGCCGCGTGCCCCGACATCCCCGTGATCGCCGAGGAAGAGGTCGCCGGCGGACGCATCACCGCGGCATCGCGGGCATTCTGGCTGGTCGATCCACTGGACGGCACCCGCGAATTCACCTCCGGCAGCGACGATTTCGCGGTCAACATCGGCCTGGTGCGCGACGGTCGCGTCGTCCTGGGCGTGGTCGCCGTGCCCGCAACGGGGGAAATATTCGGCGGTATCGTGGGGCAGGGGGCCTGGAGGCGCGTCAACGGCGTGCAAACCGCGATCCACACCCGCGAACCCCCAGCTGAGGGCGTAACTATCGTCGCCAGCCGCCATCACGGCGCCGGCTCGGAGCTGGACGCCTTCCTAACCGGATGCACCGTCGCGGCGATCCGCAACTATGGATCGAGCCTCAAATTCTGCCGTTTGGCGGAGGGGATCGCCGATCTCTATCCCCGCTTCGGCCGCACCATGGAATGGGATACCGGCGCGCCGCAGGCGGTGCTGGAGGCCGCTGGCGGTTCGGTGTGCAACGTGGACGGCACGCCGTTGCGCTATGGCAAACCCGGTTGGGAAAACCCCCATTTCATCTGTTCGGGGCGCCCGCCGTCCGCCGGTTGACAGCCGGCGCACCGTTCTATCATGTCCGCTCGGTTACAGCGGGACCCCATGCATGCTTCTCGTCGTCGATGCGGGCAATACCAATGTTGTCTTTGCCGTGCATGATCCCCGTGGGGATGCCCAAGGGCATCCCCAGGGGTGGCGCGGCTCCTGGCGTATTCGCACCGACGCGCAACGCACCTCTGATGAGTATGCCGTCTGGCTGATGACGTTGCTGACCCATAGTGGCCTCAAACGCGACGACATCCACGCCAGCGTCATCGGTACCGTCGTCCCCGCTGCCCTGTATCACCTGCGCCGCCTCTGCCGGGACTGGTTCGATGTCGAGCCGCTGATCGCGCGTGCTGCCCTGAACTGGGGGTTCGAGATCAAAGTCGACAATCCGAATGAGGTCGGCGCCGACCGGCTGCTGAACGCCCTCGCCGGCCACCAGCAATTCGGCGGTCCCCTCATCGTGGTAGATTTCGGCACGGCCACCACCTTCGATGTGGTGGACGAAACCGGCGCCTATTTGGGCGGCGTCATATGCCCTGGCGTCAACCTGTCGCTGGAAGCCCTGCATCAGGCCGCCGCCCGGCTGCCCCGCATCGGCATGGGCCGTCCGCAATCGGTGATCGGGCGCTCGACCATCCCCGCGATGCAGTCCGGCGTCTACTGGGGTTACATTGGCCTGATCGAAGGCCTGTTGGTGCGCATCAAAGGCGAGTTTGGCAAACCCATGAAGGTCGTCGCTACCGGTGGCCTGGCGCCCCTGTTCTCCGAGGGCACCACGATGATCCACCATATCCTGCCCGACCTGACCCTCGACGGCCTGCGCATGTTGGCCGAACGCAACCCAGCCCCCGTGATGCCCCGGGAACGCACCCGGTTGATCGAGCCGGAGTAGCGGGGCTTCGCCCCGCTTTCCCGCGCGATTAACTCGACGCACCTGGGGCATCCCATGTATAGGGCGCGCGACATATGGGGCATCGACAGGATTTCATGAACGCGGCGATTGGCGACCTTGCGTTCCTGCCTTTGGGCGGAACGGGCGAAATCGGTATGAATCTCAATCTGTATCGCTGCAAGACACCGAAGGGCGACCGGTGGCTGGCGATCGATTGCGGCATTGGCTTTGGCGGCGCGGAGCATCCGGAGGTGGATGTGATGATGCCCGACCCGGTCTTCATCGCCGAACGGCGCGATGCGCTGCTGGGCTTGGTGATCACGCATGCGCATGAGGATCATCTGGGCGCGGTGGCACATTTGTGGCCGCAACTGCGCTGCCCGGTCTATGCGACGCCCTTCGCCGCGAGTGTGCTGAAGCGCAAGCTGGGTGAGGCCGGGTTGGTCAACCAGGTGAAGCTGCATGTGATCCCGACGGGCGGGGCGATCGACCTCACCCCGGTCAAGCTGCAATTCATCCGGATGTCGCACTCGATCCCCGAAGCGCAGGCGCTGGCGATCGACACGCCCTATGGACTGCTGCTGCACACCGGCGACTGGAAGCTGGATCCGACGCCGCTGCTCGGCCCGCCCTCGGATGAGGCCGCCTTGGCGGCGCTGGGCGAACGCGGCGTGCTGGCGATGATCTGCGATTCCACCAACGCCATGGTGGAGGGGCACTCCGGCAGCGAGGCGGATGTGCGCCGGAGCCTGAGCGCGCTGATCCGCGGCATTCGGCGGGGCCGGATCGCGGTGACGTGTTTCGCCAGCAACGTCGCCCGCATGGAAAGCATTGCCATCGCCGCGCGCGAAGCCGGGCGGAGCACCGCGCTGGTCGGGCGTTCGCTGCGGAATATGGACGCGGCGGCGCGCGAGTGCGGCTACCTGAAGGGTTTGCCGCCGTTCCTGTCCGAGGACGACGTCGACGACATCTCCGACGACCGTCTCGTGATGATCGTCACCGGCAGCCAGGGGGAGGGACGCAGCGCTCTCTCGCGGATTGCCATGGATACGCATCCGCGCGTGGCGCTGGGGGAAGGAGATACAGTCATTTTCTCCTCCCGCATGATCCCGGGGAATGAGCGGGCCATCGGCACGGTGCAGGACCATCTGGTGCGGCGCGGCGTGCATCTGATGACGGACTCCGACCACATGGTGCACGTGTCCGGCCATCCGGCGCGCGATGAGTTGCGGCGGTTGTATGCATTGGTGAAGCCCAAATACTCGGTACCGGTGCACGGCGAGTGGCGGCATCTGTCCGCCCATGCCGAACTGGCGCGCGAGCTGGGCGCCATGCCGACCTTGATGGAGGATGGCGACATTCTCTCCCTGACCGGCGGTCCGCCGGAGATCGTCGATAGCGCCCCGGTCGGACGTCTGGTGCTGGACGGGCCGCGTTTGGTGCCGCTGAAGGGTGAGGTCATGAATGCCCGCCGCCGCATGCTCTATAATGGCGTGGTGTTGGCGAGCCTCGCGGTGGACGAGTCAGGCCGCCCGCGCGGTAAGACCAAGCTGAGCGCCCCCGGCCTGTTCGACGTGGACGACAATGAGTCGGATCGAGTGATTCACGAATTCACCGAAGCGGTGGCGGACCTGCCGGCCTCCGTGCGCAAGGATGACGTTGCCTTGACCGAGGCGGCGAAAACCGCGCTTCGTCGCGCGCTAGGGCGCCGCTTGCAGAAGCGGCCGCTGGTGGACGTGCATTTGCTGCGGGTGTGAGGCCGCGATGAACTGGGTCACTGGCGTTGTTCTTTACATTCTGATCTGGATGCTGACCCTGTTCGCGGTCCTGCCGGTCGGCACGCAGCCCGAGGCCGACGCGGACGAGGCCACGGGCTGGCGCGGTGCCCCACGACAGGCGCGCATGTGGCGCAAGGTCCTGATGACTACGATCGTGGCCACGGTCGTATTCGTGATCGCGCTTGTCGTGATCGTGAATGACTGGCTGAGTTTCCGCCACGGCATCTTGGCCGGTTGAATCACAACGGGCAGCCCAGGGATATCCCTCTGGGCTGCCCGCGCGCTTAGTGTTTCCTCCCCAAACTTTGCCCTGATTGACGCCCGGGCACGGGGCTACCGGTTAGTACCTAATCCTTTGACGGGAGTCACGCGGTTTCGATCACATTTTCGCCCCAATTCGTGATTTTCTTGCGCAAAGTCATTGTGCAACGCACAAATATTCCGGTCTGATGCAACCATCTGGCAGGCCAACCCAACCGGGGGTAGGGTCGTACCAACCAGCAAACAGGAACTCTTCCCCTCATGCGTTTGTCCCGCGCCTTCATCCCCACGATCAAGGAAATCCCGTCCGAGGCGCAGATCGCCTCCCACCGGTTGATGCTGCGCGCCGGCCTGGTGCGGCAGACCTCGGCCGGTATCTACGCCTGGCTACCGCTCGGCCTGCGCGTGCTGCGCAACATCGAGCGCATCGTGCGGGAGGAGCAGAACGCCGCCGGCGCTCAGGAAGTGCTGATGCCGACCATCCAGCCCGCTGAACTGTGGCGGGAGAGTGGGCGCTACGACGATTACGGCAAGGAGATGCTGCGCATCGTCGACCGGCACGAACGGGAGATGCTGTACGGCCCGACGAATGAGGAAATGATCACCGACATCTTCCGCCAGTCGGTGAAATCCTACCGCGACCTGCCCATCAACCTGTACCACATCCAGTGGAAGTTCCGCGATGAGGTGCGGCCCCGCTTCGGCGTCATGCGCGGGCGGGAATTCCTGATGAAGGACGCGTATTCGTTCGACGTGGACCATGCCGGCGCGGTGCGCAGCTACCGCGGCATGATGCTGGCCTATATGCGCACGTTCCAGCGCATGGGCCTGAAAGCCATCCCGATGGTGGCCGACACCGGCCCAATCGGCGGCGATCTGTCGCACGAGTTTATTGTCCTCGCCCCCACCGGGGAAAGTCAGGTGTACTACGATGCCTCGTTCGAGGGCGTGGACTACCTGACTGGCGGCAAAAGCCCCAATTTGGAAAAATTCTTCGCCGACATCACGTCCCGCTACGCCGCGACCGACGAAAAGCACGACCCGGCGAAATGGGCCGATGTGCCGGAAGCGAGCCGCCGCGAGGGCCGCGGTATTGAGGTCGGCCACATCTTCTACTTCGGCACCAAATACACCAAGGCGATGAACGCCGCCGTTGCTGGCCCAGACGGAAAAATGTTCCACCCGGAAATGGGCAGCTACGGCATCGGCGTGTCCCGTCTGGTCGGCGCTGCGATCGAGGCTAGCCACGACGACGCCGGCATCATCTGGCCCGACGCAATCGCCCCCTTCAAAGCGGCGATCCTGAACCTGAAAAACGGCGACGCCGCCTGCGACGCGCTGTGCGAATCCCTTTACGCCGCGTTGTCGGGAGACGCCCTGTACGACGATCGCTCGGATCGCGCCGGTGTCAAATTCAACGACGCGGACTTGATGGGCCACCCCTGGCAAATCATCGTCGGTCCCCGCGGCGCCGCGGCCGGCAAGGTCGAACTGAAGCGGCGTGCAACCGGCGAACGCGTGGAGGTTTCGCCAGAGGACGCGCTGGCTAAGGTGCGGGGGTGACGACTCCTGCCACCGTCATCCTCGGGCTTGACCCGAGGGCCGCCCCACATGCCGGTGCTGACGGCGGTCCTCGGGTCAAGCCCGAGGATGACGAACCGAGGAATGCATAACCCATGTTCGGCCCCTTCGAACGCATGGTTGCAGGCCGCTACCTCCGCGCCCGTAAGGGCGAGCGGTTTGTGTCCATCATCGCCATCTTCTCCCTCGTCGGCATCGCGCTTGGCGTCGCCACGCTGATTGTCGTGACCTCGGTCATGAGCGGGTTCCAGACCGAACTCGTCACCCGCATCCTCGGCGCCAACGGCCATGTGACGGTCGAGGCCTATGCCGGTCAGAAGCTTGACAACTACCAGTCCCTGGTCACGAGCATCAAAGCTCTGCCGAACGTCGCCTCCGCCACCCCGGTGTTGGACGGACAGGCGTTGCTGACGACCAACAGCGGCGGATCCCGAGGGGGGCTGGTGCGCGGCATCACGCAATCCGACCTGCGCGCGCTGCACCCCGTCAGCGACAACATCCTGGACGGCAGCCTGGACGCGTTCTCCGGCGACGACGCCATCGCGGTGGGCGTGGGCCTGGCGAACATGTACCGGCTTCGGGTGGGTGACGCGCTTACGGTGATCTCCCCCCAAGGCGCCGCGACGGCGTTCGGCACCATCCCGAGGGTACGAGCCTACAAGATGGTCGCGATCTTCGACGCCGGCCTGAGCGACTACAACAACTCGATCGTATTCTTGCCGCTGCCCGCCGCGCAGGCTTTTTTCCAGAAAGCCGACGGCGTCACCGGCGTCGAAATCCGCATGCACGACCCCAACCAGGTGGACGCCATCGGCCCCGCGCTGACGACCCTGATCCAGGGCAAGCCGGCCTATGCGAGGGATTGGCGCCACGCCAACGACGGCATCATCGGGGTATTGCAGGTGCAGAAGGACACGATGTTCATCGTCCTCGGCATGATCGTGCTGGTGGCGGCGTTCAACGTGATTTCCTCGCTGATCATGCTGGTGAAGGACAAGCGCGCCGACATCGCGGTTCTGCGCACCATCGGCGCCAGCAGCGGCGCCATCCTGCGCATCTTCCTGATGTGCGGCGCCTTCGTGGGCGTGTCCGGCACGCTGATCGGCACGCTGATCGGGGTCGCCTTCTGCCGCAACATCCACGCCATTCAGCACGCGGTCGAGCGGATCAGCGGTGGGGAGGTTTTCAGCTCCCAGGTGTTCATGCTGACCTCGCTCCCCGACACCATCGACTGGGGCGACGTCGTTCGGGTGGTGGTGCTCGGCCTCGCTTTGTCCCTCTTGGCCACAATCTATCCAAGCTGGCGGGCGGCCAGGACCGATCCGGTGGAGGCGTTGCGGCACGAGTGAGCGCCCGTTCAGGGACGCACGACGCTCGGATGCACGACCCGCCAGATGCGCCTCCCCGTCATACGCCGGGATGACGCGTGAGTGCGGTCCGGAGGTCGTTTTCCACGCTAAGCTACGTCAATACGCTTCTCGGTTTCATGCACATACGACGGAACCCCAGGCGTTCAATAGCGGCCCGTTCGTAATGCCCTCTGTCAAGGGCTTGCCCCAACCCCACCGAACCTCCATCTAGTCTCGTCATGCAGAACATATCATCCAACCCAGCCGACCCGATCGGCTGGCACGGCACCACCATCCTGTGCGTCCGGCGCGACGGCAAGGTGGCGATGGCCGGGGACGGTCAGGTCAGCCTTGGCCAGACCATCGTCAAGGGCAACGCCCGCAAGGTCCGGCGTATCGGCGCGGGCGGCACGGTGTTGGCGGGCTTCGCCGGCGCCACTGCCGACGCCTTCACGCTGCTGGAGCGGCTTGAGTCCAAGCTCGAACGCTTTCCCAACCAGCTCGAACGCGCTTGTGTCGAACTGGCGAAGGATTGGCGGACCGACCGCTACCTCCGGCGGCTGGAAGCCATGATGGCTGTCGCCGACAAAACGCACAGCTACACACTGACCGGCAACGGCGACGTGCTGGAACCCGAGGACGGCCTCATCGCCATCGGCTCAGGCGGCAATTTCGCCCTCGCCGCGGCACGCGCGCTGATCGATATCCCCGAGCACACGGCCGAGGACATCGCGCGCAAGGCCATGCGGATCGCATCGCAAATCTGCGTCTACACCAACGGCAAAGTGATTGTTGAGACCATCTGATGGACGTTCCCACATACTCCCCGCGTGAAATTGTCTCCGAACTAGACCGCTTCATCGTGGGTCAGAACGATGCCAAGCGCGCCGTGGCGATCGCCATGCGCAATCGTTGGCGCCGCCAGCAACTGCCGGAAGCCATGCGCGAGGAGGTCGTGCCGAAGAACATCCTCATGATCGGCCCGACCGGCTGCGGCAAGACGGAGATCGCCCGCCGTCTGGCCCGTTTGGCGCAGGCGCCGTTCCTGAAAGTCGAAGCCACCAAATTCACCGAGGTCGGCTACGTCGGCCGCGATGTGGAAAGCATTGTGCGGGATTTGGTAGACGCCAGCCTGAACATGCTGCGCGAGGCCTCCCGCAAGGAGGTGCAGGCGCAGGCCGAGCATAACGCGGAGGAACGGTTGATCACCGCTCTGGTGGGGGAGGATGCTGCCGCGGACACGCGGTCGAAGTTCCGTCGCATGCTGCGCGCGGGCGAGTTCGAGCAGAAAGAGATCGAGATCGCGGTGCAGGAAACCGGCAGCAGCCCGATCGGCCAGATCGACCTGCCCGGCATGCCGCCGGGGCAGGTGATCAATCTGTCGGAGATGATGAAGGGCATGATGGGTGGCGGCCGCCAGCGCGAAAAGCGCCGGATGACCGTCGAAGCCGCCCGCCGCCTGCTGGAGCAGGAAGAAGCCGAGGACCTGCTGGACAACGATCGCCTCGCTAAGGACGCCGTGGCGCACGCGCAGAACAACGGCATCGTGTTCATCGACGAGATCGACAAAATCTGCCGCTCCAGCGATAGCGGCATGCGCGGAGGGGATGTGTCGCGTGAGGGGGTGCAGCGCGACTTGCTGCCGCTGATCGAGGGCACGACGGTCAACACCAAGTACGGCCTGGTGAAGACCGACCACGTGCTGTTCATCGCCTCTGGCGCGTTCCATTTGTCCAAGCCGTCGGATTTGCTGCCGGAGTTGCAAGGCCGGTTGCCGATCCGTGTCGAGTTGTCGCCGCTGTCGCGTGACGATCTGCGGCGGATTCTGACGGAACCTGAGCACTCGCTGCTGAAACAGTACACGGCACTGCTGGGGACGGAGGCGGTGACGCTGACATTCAGCGAAGATGCGGTGGACGCGCTGGCCGACCTCGCCGCCGATATCAACGACCGCGTCGAAAACATCGGCGCCCGCCGGCTGCATACCGTGCTGGAGCGGCTGCTGGAGGAGATCAGTTTTTCGGCCACGGATCGTGGTGGGGAGACGATCGAGGTCGACGCGGCGTACGTGAACGAGAAGGTGGCCCCGCTGGCGCAGAAGGGGGATCTGAGCCGGTTTATCCTCTGATTTTCTTCCCTAAGAAAAAGCGTCATGGTCGGCCGTGAGCCGACGACCTCCGGAAACGGGGGCACTGTGCGGAACGCACCGAACGGTGCCACACTGGCCGGAGGTCGTCGGCTCAAGGCCGACCATGACGGTGGAAATGAACGGGGGAGAGAAAACCAAATGTCCAACAAACCGGAAGTCATAGCTCTGGAAGAACACTTCCAGATCCCCGAACTCGGCGACCTCTACGGTCCCGTCGACGCCAACACCGCGCCGGGTATGCTGCGGCAGTTGGCAGACCTCGGCGACGCGCGCATCGCCGAAATGGACAAGAATGGCATCGACATCCAGGTGCTGTCCCACACTGCGCCGGGCCTGCAGAAAATGGACGCTGAAACTGCCGTCCGGTTGGCCCCGATCGTCAACAACCGGCTGTACGATGCGGTCCAAACCCACCCCGACCGCTTCGCGGCCTTCGCGATGCTGCCCACCCCCGACCCGCTCGCCGCCGCCAACGAGCTCGAACGCGCGGTGACGAAACTCGGCTTCAAGGGCGCGATGATCCACGGCCTGACGAACGGGGCGTTCATCGATCGCAAGGAGTTCTGGCCGATCTTCGAGCGGGCGCAGGCGCTGGACGTGCCGATCTATTTGCATCCCTCCGCCCCCAGCCCGGCGGTGATCGACGCCTATTACCAGGACATGGTGCCGGAATGGCCGGGCATCCTGCGCGCCGCCTGGGGGTTCACGGTCGAAACCGCCACCCAGGGCGTGCGCCTCTGTCTGAGCGGCGTGTTCGACAAATACCCGAACCTGCGCTTCATCATGGGGCACTTGGGCGAGGGGCTGCCGTTCCTGATGTGGCGCATCAACATGGCGTTGAACCGTCAGGGCAGCGACAAGAAACAGTTTCGGGAAGTGTTCAGCGAGCATTTCACCATCACCACCAGCGGCTTCTGGTCCGATCCGGCGCTGCTGTTATGCGTGCAGGAAATGGGCATCGACCGCATCATGTTCTCGGTCGATTACCCCTTCGCACCGAACCAGCCGGCGACTGAATGGTTGTCCCGCATTCCCTACAGCGCGGAAGACAAAGCCAAGATCGCCGGCGGCAATGCCCGCCGCATCCTGAAACTGTAACCAGGAGATTCGCCATGGATGACGTCATCTCCGGAGCCTACATCTTCACAGGCGAACGCTCCGCCCGGAGCTACCGCCTGAACAAAATGGCAATGTCCTTTACCGACGCAGCGAGCCGGGAGCGGTTCAAGGTGGATGAGGAGGCCTACATGCGTGCACACGGCCTGTCCGGCGAGGAAATGGATCTGGTCCGCCGTCGCGACTGGAAGGGCATGATGGACTACGGCGCGTCCATCTATTTGGTCATCAAGATTGGCGGCGTCACGGGCCACCCTCTGCCGGTGATTGGCAATCACACCGCTGGGAGGGCTGCATAAAATGGCAACGATCATCGGAGGCATCGGCAGCTCGCACGCGCCCACCATCGGCGTCGCTTATGACCGGGGGCAGCAAGCCGATCCCAACTGGGCGCCGCTGTTCACCGGCTACGAACCGGCGCGCGCCTGGCTGGACGAAATCAAACCGGACATTTTTCTTGTTGTCTACAACGACCATGCCAACCAGTTTTTTTTCAATGCCTGGCCGACCTTTGCCTTGGGGGTGGGGGAAACGCACCGGCAGGCCGACGAAGGTTGGGGTTTGCGGCCATTGCCGGATTTGCCCGGCCATCCGGAATTTGCGCGCCACCTCGCACGCTCACTGGTGGAGCAGGAGTTCGATCCCACCATCTGCCAGGAGATGAAAGTCGATCACGGCGTACTCTCGTTCCTCCCGTTGCTAACGGACACAGACTGGAAGGTACCCGTCGTGCCGCTGGCGGTGAATGTGATCCAGCACCCGATCCCCTCGGCGAAACGGCTGTGGAAGCTGGGAAAAGCGATCCGGCAGGCCGTGGAATCCTTCCCGCAGGACAAGAAGATCGTGGTCTTCGGGACCGGCGGCCTGACGCACCAGCTCCACGGCACGCAGTTCGGGCAGAAGAACGAAGCCTGGGACAATGAGTTCATGGACCGGCTGGAAGCCAACCCCGAACCGCTGTCGGAAATATCGCTCCAGGAATACATGGAACGCGGCGGCACCGAAGGCGTCGAAATGATCATGTGGCTCGCCATGCGCGCCGCCCTCGGCCCCACCGTCAAACGCGTCCACCGTAGCTACACCGCGCCCTTCACCACCGGCTACGGCCTGCTGGCACTGGCAAGCTGACCGTATGACCGACCCCTTTGTCCAACCCGATGAACCCAACGCCGCCGAGGCCATCGCGGCCATTGGCGAGGAACTCGCGTTCTTCGACGACTGGATGGAACGCTACCAGTTCATCATCGAACTTGGGCGCAAGCTGCCGCCCTTCCCGGAAGATTGGACCAACGACGCCCACCGGGTTCCCGGCTGCCAAAGCCGGGTGTGGATGGAGGCTGTCAAGCGCGACGGCAAACTGTATTTCGCCGGCGCCTCCGACGCCGCCATCGTCTCTGGCCTGGTGGCGCTTCTGTTGCGCGTCTACTCTGGCCGCTCTCCTTCGGAAATCGCCGCCACCGACCCCGTGTTCCTGAAGGACCTCGGCCTGTTGGAGGCGCTGTCGACCAACCGAGGCAACGGCATCGCCGCCATGGCGCGCAAAGTGCGGGAAGTCGCGGCCCAGTGAAGCTACCCGTTGCGGTCCGTGTCGGGCTGTTCGTCGGTGCCTATTTCACCGCTATGGGCGTCACGGGCTTCATGCCCCTCTGGTATGCCGACCGAGGCCTGTCGCCCGCCGACATCGGCCAAATCCTTAGTGCGGCGTCGTTCCTGCGCGTTTTGGCCGGCCCGCAATGGGGTGGGGTGGCGGACCGGCTGGGGCGCCGCCGGCCGGTGCTGATGGGCGCCACGCTGGCCGCCACTGCGATGGCTCTGGCATTTCCGCTGACCAGCGGTTTCTGGCCGGTGCTGCTTGTCGCGGCGGGGCAGGGCGTCGCTGCCTCCGCCATCAACCCGCTGGCGGATTCGTTGGCGCTGTCTTTGGCGAGGCAGGGCCTGATGGAATACGGGCCGGTGCGGGCGGTGGGGTCGGCGACGTTCATGCTCGCCACCGCGGCGGCGGGTTCGCTGCTGACGGCCGTCGGTTCCTGGCTGGTGCCGTTCCTGCTGGCGATTGGCTACGGGACATCCGCGCTGCTCAGCCCGCTGCTGCCGGAGGCCGAGGTCGGGGCAAGCCGCGCACGGGGGTTTGGCGGATGGGAGCTGTTCCGGTTGCCGGCGTTTCGGCTGGCGGTCGGCTGTACGGCGCTGATCCAGGGTGCGCATGCTGCCTATTACGGGTTCGCGGCGTTGCTGTGGCGCTCCCAAGGGCTGAGCGACCGGACCATCGGGCTGTTGATCGCCGAGGGCATCGTCGTGGAGATACTGCTGTTCTGGCGTGGCCGGCGGATGATCGAGCGACTGGGGCCGTCCGGCTTGACGGCGTGTGCGGCGGTGGCGTCGATCGTGCGCTGGTCGGTGATCGCGTTCACCCCGGGGCTGCTGGTGTTGGTGGCGGTGCAGCTGCTCCATGCCGCGACCTTTGCGATGCAACATTTGTCGTCGATGCTGATCCTCGGGCGCGCGGTGCCGCCGGAGCGCGCGGCAACGGCGCAGGCGCTGCACGCGGCGCTGGGCTACGGCATCCCGGCGGGGGCAGCGATGTTCGTGTCCGGGCTGCTGTACGCGCGCTTCGGCGGCCTGGCGTTCCTGGCAATGGCGCTGCTGGGCGGGAGCGCCCTGCTTCTGGTGCGGCCGCTGCGGCGGGTGGTGATATAAGCTGACGGTGGTTGGAGGAAGGAAGACGCCCATGCGCCCCGAGGACATCATCGCCGATAAAACCCGCCCCTTTACCGGGGCGGAGTATATGCAAAGCCTCCGCGATGGGCGGGAGGTTTATATCGACGGTGAGCGCGTGGCGGATGTCACCGTGCATCCCGCGTTCCGCAATTCCGTCCGCTCCATCGCTCGTTTGTACGACGCGATGCACGATCCAGCGATGAAGGACGTTCTGACCTGCCCCACGGACACCGGGTCGGGCGGCTACACGCACAAATTCTTTCGTGTGCAACGATCCCGTGAGGACCTGGTCGGTGCGCAAGGCGCCATCGCTGAATGGTCGCGCCTGTCGTACGGTTGGATGGGGCGCACCCCGGATTACAAGGCGGCCTATACCAACACGCTGGGCGCCAATTCGGAATATTACGGTCCCTACGCGGATAATGCGAAAGCATGGTACAAACGCGCGCAGGAAGCCGTGCCCTTCATGAATCATGCGATCGTGAACCCGCCGGTCGACCGGCATCTGCCGGCCGAGGCGTCGAAGGACGTTTTCGTCTGTGTACAAAGAGAGGTCGATGGCGGCATTATCGTCTCCGGCGCCAAAGTGGTCGCAACGTCCGCGGCCATTACGCACTACAATTTCATGGGGCAAAGTTCCAAGACCGCGACCGAGGACCTGGACATGTCGCTGATGTTCATGGTGCCCATCGACGCGTCCGGCCTGAAATTATTTTGTCGGACATCTTACGAACGGGCCGCGCGCTCGCCTTTCGATTACCCGTTGTCGTCCCGGTTCGACGAAAACGATGCGATTTTCGTGTTGGATAACGTGTTCATCCCGTGGGAAGATATTTTTATCTATCGCGACCCAGCGCGCGTGTTGAGCTTCTACCCCCGGTCCGGCTTTACCAACGGCTTCCAGTTCCAGGGCTGCACCCGTTTCGCGGTCAAGCTGGATTTTATCACGGGGTTATTAGCCAAAGCCCTACGCTGCACCGGCGGCGACGAAGCCCGCGGCAACCAGGTCCTGCTCGGGGAGGTCGTCGCTTGGCGCAACCTGTTCTGGTCTCTGTCCAACGCCATGGCGAACAACCCCGACCCATGGAAGGGTGACGCTGTGCTGCCGGAGTTGAAAGCCGGGCAGGCGTACCGCGTGTTCGCGCCCGACGCGTATCCACGAATCAAGGACATCGTGGAGCGCACGGTAACCTCCGCGCTGATTTATCTCCCGTCGTCGGTGAAGGACTTCGCCAACCCCGCGATCCAGCCGTATTTGGAGCGGTACGTGCGAGGCTCCCACGGCATCGGCTACGAAGAGCGCATCAAGATCATGAAGCTGCTCTGGGACGCCGTCGGCACCGAGTTCGGCGGCCGCCACGAACTGTACGAGCGCAACTACGCCGGCGGGTGGGAAGATATTCGCGCCCAGACCCTGACCTGGGCCGAGAAAGGCGGGGAACTGGCGAAGATGGAGGCGATGGTCGATCGCTGCATGGCTGATTACGACACGCGGGGGTGGACGGAGGATACGTGGTTGGACCCTGGGTCCTAATCAGGTATGCAGGCTGTTACCCCTCGTCGTGAAATTCGCCGCCATGCTCGCGGAATTGCCGGCGTTCGCCGATATTTTCGGAACGGTTTGAAAATGAGAGGAGTCATAAGACGCACGGGACCACGGGGGCGGGCGGCTCAGGGCCGCACGATCACCATGATCACGATCACGATCATGAGTACTGTAGGGACCTCGTTCGCGAAACGATAGAAGCGGTGGGTTTTGGTGTTACGGTCTTCCAGGAACAGGCGACGCCATTTCGATATGGCACCGTGGAAGCCGGACATCAGCAGCACGGCGGCCAGTTTGATGAGCCACCATGGTGCCGACCAGTCAATGATGCCCGGAGTCAGAACCAGCAGGATGCCGAAGATCCAGGTGGCGACCATCGCGGGGTTAATGATTTGTTTCAGCAACCGGTGTTCCATCACCTTGAAGCGCTCGCTCTCCGCGGAACCGCGTTGCACTTCGCAGTGGTACACGAACAGGCGCGGTAAATAGAACATGCCAGCCATCCAGGCGACCATCGAGATGACGTGGAGCGCCTTGATCCAGAGGTAGAACGTAGCAAGGAATGGAATGGTCATGGTACGGCCCTGAGCAGTTCGGGGATGGCATGCATCGGACGGAACGGGATTGCCCCGGCTGACCGGAGCGCCGCACCATCGTGATCGGGGCAATAGCCGAGGCAGGCCATGCCGGCTGCCCGCGCGGCTTGGGCGCCGGCGGCGGAGTCCTCGACGACCAGGCAGTGGGCGGGGTCGAAGCCTTCCGCCGCGGCGGCTTCCAGAAACACATCCGGGGCCGGCTTGCCGCGGCCGCCGCGACCGATGATCTCAGCCGCGCTGTGAACGCGGCCTCGTACCAGTTCGGACCAGCCGACACGGGCGAATTTGGCGTTCATTTCGGTGTGGGAGGAGTTGGAGGCGATCCTCCAGGGCAGGCCGAGGGCGGTGACGCCGGACAGGGCTTCCATCGCACCAGGGATAGGTTCGACTTCCTGGGCGAGCACAACCGTCAGGCGTTCCACGACCTGGTGGACCCAGCCGATTCCGACGGGTTTGCCGAGGTGCGCTTCGATCAGGGGGACCATGTCGTAGAAGGACAGGCCGAGGAAGCGGTGGTGGCATTCCTCAGGCGCGATGGTCCAGCCCTGTTCGGTTACCGATGCCGCGACGACACGGTCGCAGAGGGCTTCGCTGTCGATCAACACGCCGTCGCAGTCGAAAATGACCATGCGGACGGGGAGGGTGCGGGCAGACAGGAAGGCTCGGGCTTCGTCGGTCATCTACCCGTCATGGTCGGGCTTGACCCGACCACCTCTTGAAGCGGTGGCACTGTGTTTCGGTGCCTCGCAGGCCTGGGGTGGTCGGGTCAAGCCCGACCATGACGGGTAGAGGAAGTCACCCAATCGGCTCCACATCCAGCCGCACCGCGATCCCCTCCAGCCCTGGCGCGGCGGCGGGGTAGCGGTCCAGGACCAGCGGGTCGTGGCCGGGAATGATGCCGTTCTTCTGGCTGACCAGCTTGCGCATGGTCTCATACCCGTTCAGCGTGTCTTCATGGTTGTGCAGGATCGGGAACGCCCGGCCTTCTTCCATGTTGGCGTAGAAGTGGCTGGCGTCGGCCGCCAGCACCATCCAGCCGCGCTGGGTCCAGACCCGGACGACCTGTAAGCCCTTGCTGTGACCGCCGACGTGGTGGACGGTCACGCCCTCGGCGATTTCGTCCACGCCGTCGTGGAAGGCCACGCGTCCGGCGTAAAGCTTACGGACGATGGCGACGACGTCATCTTCCTCGAAGGGGCCGCGCAGGCCGGGCTGGCAGATGCAGCGCCCGGTGCAATATTCCATCTCCTTGTCTTGGAGGTGGTACTTTGCCCGCGGAAACATGTCGTAATTACCGCAATGATCGTAGTGCATGTGGGACAGGATGACATTTTCCACGGCATCCGGTTCCACACCGATCGCCTTCAGCCCCACGGCGGGGGAACGCAGGAACTGCCGCCCCCGCTTGACCCCCATCGCCTCATCGAAGCCGGTGTCCAGAACGATGGTTCTGGACCCCTGCTTGATCGCCCACACGAAGTAATCCAACGGCATCGGCGCGTCGTGCGGGTCCCCGCCGATGAAGTTGTTGGACCTCCGAGCGGCGGGGTTGTGCGCGTAGCGGACGGCGTAGATTTCGTATGGAGTCACGACGCCCTCGGCCAAATCGCTTTATGGGTGGCGACGGCTTCCGGGAACACCGGCACCGGCTCCCCGTCGCGCCACTGCACGACGCACAGTTTGGCGCCGACGCGGCGGCCCTTTTCGTCGAACTTGATGCGCCCGTCCGGGAAGAACCGAGCCGGCCCGTCCTTGATGTCCATGGTGTGCAGGGCCTGCATGACCTTGTTCTTGTCGGCCGAACCGGCGTGCTCCAACGCCGCCGCGTAGGTCATCACATGGGTGTAGCCGAACAGCGAGTCGTGGCCGAACCACGGCTCCTTCGTGCGTTCGATGAAGCGCTTGGAAACATCGGCCATCGCCTTGCCTGGCCAGTTCGCCAAGCCGACGATCACGCCCTCCAGATGCTCCTTGGTGGTGAGCTTGGTCAGCTCCGGCTGGCACCAGTGACCACCGCCGCCGACCATGGCCATCTTCTGGGATGTCAGGCCGAATTCGGCGAATTTGTCGACCAAAATCTTGTCGTCGCCGGCATTGGTGGATTGCATCAGCACGAAGTCGGGTTTGCCCGACCGCAGCTTCTGCACGATCGAGGTGGCGTCCGCGAGCGGCGGCGAGAAGATCTCATCCGCCACCAACGTCAGTTTCTGCTCGGGGATCACGACCTCGTGGATCGCTTTGTAGAAGCTGACCGAGGACGCGGAATTGTCGCCGACCAGCGCGACTTTCGTCGGACGCTTGGCGCCGGCTTTCTGAGCCATGTCCATGATGATGGGCACGAGGTCCTTGGCCTGCGCGTCGGCGGTTGGGGAGGCCTGGAAGACATATTTGAAGCCGCGATTGGTGATCAGGTCGGAGTACGACAGCGTCAGCCACGGAAGTTCGGCGCGCTCGGTCACTTCCGTCGCGGCCAATGTGAAGCTCGATAGCCAGCAGCCGAAACCGCCGGATAGGTCGGGTTCCTGCGCGACCATGCGCTGTGCCGCGTCCTTGGCCTTTTCGGAGGAGTCGCCAGCGTCGAATTCCAGCAGCTTCAACTTGGCGCCGCCGAGGGACTTGATGCCGCCGTTGGCATTCACTTCCTCAATGGCCATGCGGGCGCCCATCTGCTCCAGCAGGCCGGAGCGTGCCCAGGGGCCGGACAGGGGGACAAGCATCGCGAGTTTCACGTCTGGCTTGGCTTGGGCGCGGGCGATGCCCAGGCCGGTGCCAGTGCCGGCGAGAACGGTGGCGCCGGCGAGGGCGCCGCGACGGGTGATTAGAGGCATTTTTTAGTCTCCCTGTTGGTTGTCGTTAGGTCAGGCCGAGGTAGGATTTACGCACGCGGTCGTCGGCCAGAAGTGTCTCATACGGCCCATCCAGCACCATATGCCCGGTTTCCAGCACGTAACCGTGGTCGGAAAGCTCCAGCGCCTCAGCCACGCGCTGCTCGACCAGCAGGACCGTGACGCCGTCTTCTTTGTGGATCTGGGAGATGCGCTCGAAAATCGTATCCGTCACGGCCGGCGCCAGGCCCATCGACGGTTCGTCGAGCATCAGCAGGCGTGGCGCGCAGGCGAGGCCGCGGCCAATGGCGACCATCTGCTGCTCCCCGCCGGACAGCGTGCCGGCCATCTGCTGGGCGCGTTCGGCCAGGATGGGGAACAGCGTGTGGATGCGGTCCAGCGTGTGGGTCCACTTCGCTCGGCCCGCCTCCGGGTAGGCGCCCATTTCCAGGTTTTCGCGCACGGTCAGGGTCTTGAACACCTGGCGTCCCTCCGGCACGTGGGCGATGCCGAGATGGGCGCGGTCCGCCGCCGACATCGTCAGGAGGTCCTTGCCCATGAAGGCGATCTTGCCAGCGGCAGGCCGCACCACGCCGGAGATGGTTTTGAACAGCGTGGTTTTGCCAGCGCCGTTGGGGCCGACGACGGTGACGAACTGGCCCTCGGCCACCGTAAGAGAAACATCCACCAGCGCCCGCAGGCCGCCGTAGGATACGGACAGGTTCGCGATCTCAAGCATCGAGTTTCGCCAGGAATTTCTTGCCCAGGTAGGCTTCGATCACGCTGCGGTCCTCCACCACCGTTTTTGGCGGGCCGGAGGCCAGCACCGCGCCGTGATCCAGTACCACGAAGCGGTCGGCGATGCGCATCATGGCATGCATGGTGTGTTCGATGATCCCGATGGTCATGCCCTCATCGCGCAGGCGCTTGAGGACGTCGAGGATGTCGTCGCATTCCTCCCGCCCCAGGCCGGCCAGGGTTTCGTCCAGCAGCAGCAGCCTCGGGCGGCCGGCGAGCGCCCGGGCCAGTTCCATCAGGCGGAGCTGCTTGTTGGTGAGGCTGCCGGCTTCGACGCCCGCGAGGTCGGCGAGGCCGGTGCGGTGCAAAGCGTGGATCGCGGCGTCGGCGGCTTCCTGGTCGGACACGCCGGCGCCGTAGGCCCCGACCATGACGTTGTCGATCAGCGGCAGCCTTGGGAAGCTGCGGACCACCTGGAAGGTGCGGCCGACGCCCATGTGGCAGACCTGGTGCACCTTCTTGCCCAGCATCGACACGCCGCTGAGGGTCGCGGTGCCGGTGTCGGCGGGGAGGACGCCGTTCAGCAGGTTGAACAAAGTGGTCTTGCCGGCGCCGTTGGGGCCGATGATGCCGAGGATTTCCCCCTCGGCGATTTCGAAGCTGACGTTGCTGACGGCGCGCAGGCCGCCGAAGGATTTGGACAGGTTTTCGACGCGCATCAGCGGCGTGCCGGCGGTGACGCTGGCGTTGACCAGGTGGTCCGGCTGGGACGGGGTGGGGATCGGCTTCGGCGCCTGTTTCTGGAAGAATTTGTCGCGCAGGGTCCAGTAGAGCCCGTCCGGTGCCAGCAGAATGATGGCAATCACCGCACTGCCGTAAACCACCCCCTGAATGCCGGGGAGGTAGCTGCCCACGGTGGCGTCGAGCGTCTTCGACAGGGGTACCAGGAACGCCGCGCCGATCACCGGTCCCCATAGCGAGGCCACGCCGCCGAACAGCGTCAGCACGACCGGTTGCGCGGAGACCAGCATGCCGAACAGGGAGTCCGGGGTCACCACCAGCTGCACGCAGGCGTACAAACCGCCCGCCGCGGCCGCGATCATGCCGGACACGATCAGCGCCCGCATTTTCCAGGCTTTGGAGTCGATGCCGGCGGCTTCGGCGGCCAGTTCGTTCTGCCGCACGGCCAGCAGCGCCAGGCCGAAGCGGGAGTTTTCCACCAGGATGCAGGTGAAGACCGCCACGGCCAGCAGACCCACGGCCACCAGCGTGTAATAGCGGGGATCGGAGAATTCCAGGTAAGTGCCGGGGGCGTCCCGGTGCATCGGTAGGGACATCTCCTGGAACCCGAAGTACTGCAGGAAATAGAGGATCGCCAGAGGGTAGGCGAGCATCGACAGGGCAAAGTAGTGCCCGCGCAGCCGGAATGTCGGCATGCCGATGATCACCGCCGCGATGCCGCCCACGGCCATGCCGAGGGGGATGCCCAGCCACGGCGTCAGGTTCCAGTAAACCAGCGCCAGGGTCATCGTGTAGCCGCCGATGCCGAAGAAGCTGGCGTGGCCGAAGCTGAGCTGCCCGGCGTATCCCGACAGAATATTCCAGGACACGCCGAAGGCGGCCCAGATGGGCACCAGCGTGAGAATGAGCTGGTAGTAGCTGTTGGTCACGAACCAGGAGCCGATCGTGTAAACGACCGACAGGATGACCAGGATGGTCAGGTCGCGGCGGAATTTGGCGGCGGTGCCGTTCCTCATGTCACGCGCGCTCCGCCGAACGGCCGAACAGGCCTTGGGGACGCAGCAGCACAATCAGCAGGAAGACGATGAAAATCATGGCGTTCTGCAACTGTGGGGGGAGAAGCAGCGCCGAGAACTGCTGCACGAAGCCCACCGTCAGCCCACCCCAGAAGGCGCCCATGATCGATCCGATGCCGCCTAGCACCACGCCCGAATACATGATGATGACGTAGTCAAAGCCGACGAAGGGGCCGAAGCTCAGGTAGGAGGCCATCAGGCCGCCCGCGATGGCGGTGATGCCGCAGCCCATGCCGAATGCCATGCGGTAGTACTTGTCCACATCGATGCCCATGTAGGTCGCCGCCGTGGGGTTGTCGGCGGCGGCGCGCAGGGCTTTGCCGATGCGGGTGAACTCCATTGTTAAATAGAGCGCGATCGCGACCGCGATGGCGATGGCGCAGGCGATCAGCTTGGCCTTGTTCAGGAACACCGTGGCGTCGCCGTAGCCGACCGCGACCTCGATAGCGGAGGACGACAGCGGGGTGCGCACCGTGAAGGGGGTGGAGCCGAACACGATCATGCCGCCGTTCTGCAGGATCAGGCTGATGCCGAGCGTGACGATCAACTGCCCGAAATGCCCGTCGTCGATGGACCCGGCTGTCTTCAGGCCGGATACGCGGGAGATCAGGAATTTGTGGATCAGCGCGCCGACCACGAACACGATCGGACCGGCCAGGATGGCACCGACGAACGGCCCGACATTCGGCCCGAGGAAGGCCAGGATGCCGCCGCCGGTCACCAGATACAGGCTGGCGAACATACCGAGCATGAGGATCTCGCCCTGGGCGAAGTTGACGACCTTCATGATGCCGAAAATCAGCCCCAGGCCGATGCACATCAGGCCGTAGATGCAGCCGATGGTGACCCCCGCGGTGAGCGCGTTGAGCACGTTTTCGATCAGGCTCTCGATGTCCACGTTGCCTCCTGGATAGCGCGCGGGGTCTTAGCTTGTTGGTGGGGTTGGGGGCAAGCCATGGTATAAAGCCGGCCTTGAAGGAGCACGACATGACCCAGAAACCCCGAGGCCGCCAGTTTTTCGCCAATCCCGGCCCGACCAACATCCCCGACAGCGTGCTGCGGGCTTTGGACCGCCCCAGCATCGACTTCATGGATCCGGAGTTTGTGGCGGTCTACGACGAGGCGTTTGCCGGGGTGAAGCGCATTCTGCGCACCACGCAGTCGCTGTTTATGTACAACGCCTCCGGCCATGGCGCGTGGGAGGCGAGCCTGACCAACCTGTTCTCACCGGGGGAGAAGATCCTGGTGCTGGAGACCGGGTTCTTCTCAGACGATTGGGCGGCGATGGGGCGCGGGTTCGGGCTGGAGGTTGAAATCCTGTCCGCCGACCGCCGGCGCGGGGTGGACATCGGTGCGCTGCGGGCGGTACTGGCGGCGGATACCGGGCACGCGATCAAAGGCGTCTGCGTGGTGCATAATGAGACGGCGACGGGGTTGATGATCCCTCTGCCGGAGGTGCGCTCGGCGATCGACGCGGCCGGACATCCGGCGCTGTTCCTGGTGGATACCATTTCGTCGCTGGGGTCGCTGGTATTCCAGATGGACGATTGGCGGGTGGATTGCGTCGTCGGGGGGTCTCAGAAAGGGTTGATGCTGCCGACGGGGATGAGTTTCACCGGGGTGTCCGAGAAGGGCATGCGGGCGCACCGTAATGCTGGGTTGAAGCGGTATTATTTCGACTGGACGCTGATGGAGAAGCGCGCACAAAAAAGCTTCATCGGGACACTGCCAGTGAATATGTTCTACGGTCTGCGGGAGGCTGTCCGCCTGTTGGAAGAAGAAGGCCTGGACAACGTTGTTGCTCGGCATCACCGGCTGGCCGAGGCAACCCGCCGTGCCGTGAAGGTCTGGTCGGGGAACAACGGGCCACAATTGTTTTGCGTGTCGCCGGACCGGTGTTCGGATTCGGTGACCGCGATTTTGATGCCGGAGGGATACGATGCCGAGGCTGTCCGGCGTTGCGCGCGGGGGCGGTTCAACGTTTCATTGGGTGGTGGGCTGGGAGCGCTTGGCGGGAAGGTTTTCCGTATCGGACATCTGGGGGATTTGAACGAACCCATGCTGCTCGGCGCGCTGGCCGCGGTGGAGATGGCGCTGCGGATCGAGGGGATTCCGCACGGGCGGGGCGGGGTGGATGCGGCGATGGATTATTTGGCCGGGTGATGGTGGTTACTGGGCGGGGGCGTAAACGGCCCCTTCCCGTCATGGCGAGGCGTGCCCCCGCCATCCGCTCCGCTATATCTGCGTTAAAACACTTCCTCGACCCCGGACTACCGTTTCGGTTTAGCCGCATGCTCGGCCGGCAGGCGTTCAATGTCGTCCTCGCAGGGGAGTTTCTCGACCTTGACGGGGTCGAAGGGCGGTCGTTGCCGATCAGGCCGACATAGGCATCCGCTCTCACGACTGCAAGAGGACTTCAAAGCCATGCGGGCCGATCTCAGCGCGACGCGGGCGGATACGTCGTATATTCGTGGGCGGCTGGAAAGCCTGCCGACGACCTGGCACATGGTTGGCACCATTCTGGCCGGCAACATCGGGTTGGCGGGCGCATTGCTCGTGGCGGTCAAGCTGTTCGGTCACTGCTAAAAATCACGGTGCTATGTATTTTTTCCTTGCTTCGGTCGAACCGCTCAGGATATTGAACATATCATGAACCCGTCCGGAGATATTTCAGCCATGTCGCAGCCCCCGCCGAACGCCCCGACCATCACCCCGCTGGAGGCTGTGTTGCGCGACGCCTGTGCCCGAGCGCTGGCGCCGATGGTGACTTTGAAGCTGACGATGATGTGGTATCGGTCGGTCACCGCTTTGGCGCGCTCGTTGCGCGAAATGCATGCCGATGCTGGGCAGCCGCGCGGCTTCTGTCCCGATATGATTGCTCTGCTGCAAGCGGTGCATACTCATGCGTGCCAACAGGCTTTGGATCCGTCGTTGCCGGCTTTGGTAGTTGCCAGTTTGCACCGGTCCATCGCGGCCTTGGGGCGCGCCGAGCATCTCGCCCATCCCGTCAAGGTCAAGAAACAACAAAAATCCACTGTTCAATCACCGGCTCCAGAGGCGGCCGCCGCCACCCATGAAGCGTTCAACGACCGGTTGGAGGCATTGTTGACCAGCTTCATAGCCCCGACGCTCGGGGGCGATCCTCCCACGGATGCCGCGATGGGAATGCATGCCATGCCGAACGGACAGGGTTCTGAAGCGGCGCCGCAGCAACGACCTTAAGCCGCTGTCGCGGCAAACCACTCGGTTGGTTTAACGAATTCCTCCTGCGCCGCGACCATCGCGATCTCCCGCGACCCAGCCTCTGCCGTTTGCCGCAGTAGTCCATGCACCGACGATCCAGCGGCCTCCAGCGCAGCCACTGCTGAGCCGCCACGAAGCCGGTGGAACAGGAACAAGGCAGCGATCGCGTCCCCCGCGCCGTTGACGGCGACGGGCAGACGCGGCGTACGCAACAACCAGAACGATCCGCCCTCCGCCGCGAGCATGTCGATATGGTCGCCGGGAGTCGTTTCCGTCTCCAAGCTGGTCAGTAGTACGCAGCGCAGTCCGTCCGGGCGCATCATCGCGCGTAACCGTTCCGCCGCCAGCTTCACGGCGTCCATGGTCACGCAGTCGATGCCGGTCAGCCGTTCCAACTCGAACCGGTTGGGGGTGGCGAGGTCGGCCTGGGGCAAAGCGCGCTCCCGCAGGAAATCCTCAATCCCCGGCCGCACGTACACGCCGGTATCCGTGTCCCCGATCACCGGGTCGCAACAATACACGGCCGCCGGGTTCGCCGCCCGCACCGTCTCCACGGCGTGTAGGATCGCCGAGCCGATCCCCGGGTCGCCCATGTAACCCGACAGCACCGCGTCGCACCGGGCCAGGGCGTCGCGTGCGCCGATGCCGTCGATCAGGTCCCGCACCATCTCCCCGGTGTAAACCTGCCCGGTCCAGTGGCCGTAGCCGGTGTGGTTGGAGAATTGGACGGTGTTGATCGACCACACCTCGGCGCCGAGGCGCTGCAGCGGGAACACCGCGCTGGCGTTGCCGACATGGCCGTAGGAGACCCAGGATTGTATGGACAGGATGTTCATGATGGGGCGGACCATACAGGCGGCGTCCTCGCGTTGACCAGCGAACCCCCCGAGCCTAGGTTCCGCGCCTCTTTACGGAAAGGTGGAAACCTCCATGGCCAAAAATGCACTCAAGGCTCGCATCGCGGCGGGCAAGGCCAACGCGAACGTGTTCCTGGGCATCCCCAACGGCTACTCGGCCGAGGTGATCTCCCAGTGCGGCTGGAACAGCGTCACGGTGGACATGCAGCACGGCGTGCAGGATTTTATGTCCATGGTCACCTGCTTCCAGGCCATGCAGGCGCAAGCGATCACCCCGCTGGCCCGGGTTCCCTGGAATGAGCCGGGCATCATCGGCAAGGCGCTCGACGGCGGCGCGATGGGCATCATCTGCCCGATGATCAACGACCGCGCCGAGGCCCAGGCTCTTGCCGACGCCTGCATGTATCCGCCGCTCGGCAAGCGCTCCAACGGTCCGTTCCGCGCCGGCATCTATGGCGAAGCGAACAGCTACCAGGCCACCGCCAACGATGAGGTCCTGGTCATCGCGATGATCGAAACCCAGGCCGGCGTCGACAATATTGACGAGATCGTGTCGGTTCCCGGCATCAGTGGCATCTATATCGGCCCGTCCGACATGGGCCTGGCCTACGGCCTGCCCCCGATCCAGGACCGGGAGGAGCCGTTGATCCTCGGCATCTACGACAAGCTGGTGGCGTCTTGCAAAAAGCATGGCAAGTTCGCGGGTTTGCACAACAACTCCGCTGCTTATGCCGCGAAGATGGTGGCCAGGGGGTTTCAGCTGTGCACCCTCAGCAGCGACGCGGGCCTGATGGCGCGTGCGGCGCGGGAGGCGATTGGCGTGTTCCGGACCGGCGCCGGCGACAGCGCGAAGTAGGCCGCTTCATGCCGCGGCGCGTCCTGATTGTTGGTGCCGGCTTTGCCGGCATGTGGGGCGCGCTCGCGGCCGTTCGGCTGCTTGACCTCAACGGGGTGACGGATGCCAGCGTCGAGGTGGCGCTGGTGGCCCCGGAGCCGAGCATCGTCATACGGCCTCGGTTGTATGAGGCCAACGCCGCAACGATGGTCGCGCCACTGCAACCGTTGTTCGACGCGACCGGCGTGCGTTTCATGCGCGGTATGGTTGAGACCATTCACGCCAGCGCCAATCAGGTCGAGATCGCCGACGCCGACGGCACGCGGTCCATATTGGCATATGACAGCCTGGTTTTGGCTACCGGCAGCCGGTTGTTTCGGCCAGATATCCCGGGCCTGCGGGAGCACGCTTTCAGCATCGATCAGATCGATGAAGCCGTCGCATTCGAAGCCCATTGTCACGGCCTGGCGGGCAGACCCGAAACCCGGGCACGCAATACCGTCGTCGTCGCGGGCGGTGGCTTTACCGGGATCGAAATCGCGGCTGAGCTTCCAGCTCGGCTGCGCGGCATTCTGGGTGGCGACGCCATTGTGCGGGTGGTCGTCGTGGAACAGGCCGATGGGATCGGCCCCGATCTCGGCCCGGGCCCTCGACCGGTCATTCGGCAGGCGTTGGACGAGCTCGGGGTTGAATGCCGGCTGGGCACGGCGGTCACGGCGATCGATGCCGGCGGCGTGACGACGTCCGCCGGGGAGCGGATTGAAGCCGATACCGTTGTGTGGACCGCGGGTGTGCGGGCCAGCCCCCTGACGCAGCAAATACCGGGGGAGCGGGATGTGTTGGGCCGGTTGGTCGTGGATCGCGATCTGCGCGTGCCGGGAATGGCCAATATTTTCGCGGCGGGAGACACCGCCTGCGCCCAGACCGACGACGATGGTCACCGAACCTTGATGTCTTGCCAGCACGCCCTGCAACTCGGCCGTTTCGCGGGTAACAACGCGGCGGCGCTGATACTTAGGGTTCCGCCGATCCGTTACGAACAGGTCCGATACGGAACCGGCCTCGACCTCGGCCCGTGGGGTTCGGTGCAAACCCTCGGTTGGGATCGGGTGGTGCAGACAACAGGAGAAGAGGCCAAGACGCGCAAGCGCTTCGTTAACAGCACCCTGATTTATCCGCCCAAAGCCGACCGCGCCGAGGCATTGGCGGCCGCCGCGCCGCCGCGTTCTGTCGCGCGATAACACACTCGCCGTCTCGGGGCGGACATGCGACAAGGCGCCGTGAACCTTGTCCCCCCATCCGATGAGACCGACCATGGCCCACCCCCCCGTCATTCGCCTGCATCCCGAAGACAGCGTGGTGATCGCCCGAGCAACCCTGCTGCCGGGGGCGCCTGTCGGGGACAATGTGCGCTCCACGGCCCGCATCCCGGCTGGCCACAAGGTGGCGGTGCGCGCCATCGCC
Organism: uncultured Acetobacteraceae bacterium; assembly: GCA_903924985.1. GTDB lineage: Bacteria > Pseudomonadota > Alphaproteobacteria > Acetobacterales > Acetobacteraceae > Rhodopila. The sequence continues at coordinate 6,454 of CAIYDT010000137.1, read as the reverse complement.
AAGGGCGAGGCGATCCGCCGCTACGGGCAGATCATTGGGTTCGCGTCGGAGGGCATTTCGCCAGGCTCCCACGTCCATGTCCACAACTGCGAGATGGGGGATTTCAGCAAGGACTACGCCTATGGCGTGGACGCCCAGCCCACCGCGTATTTCGATGCGCCCGCGACGTTCCAGGGCATCGTCCGCCCCGACGGCCGCGTCGCCACCCGCAACTACATCGGCATCCTGACCAGCGTGAACTGCTCGGCCCATGTCGCGCAGGTGGTGGCCGACATGTTCCGCCGCAACCCGCTGACCGGGCATGATCCGTTGGCTGACTTCCCCAATGTCGATGGGGTGGTGGCGCTGACCCACAAGACCGGCTGCGGCATGACGCAGGATGAGCCTCTGCGCGTCCTCCGCCGGACTTTGGCGGGCTACGCGCGCCACGCCAACTTCTCCCACGTAATCGTGCTGGGCCTCGGCTGTGAGGTGAACCAGATCGGCGGTCTGATCGAGGAACAGCGCCTGTCCGGCCGCCTGCGTGGGCTGGATATCCAGACGATGGGCGGCAGCCGCAAGACCGTCATGGCCGGCATCGGCTTCGTGAAGGATGTTTTGGCCGAGGCCAACCAGGTCCGGCGCGAAACCGTCCCCGCCAGCCATCTGACCGTGGCGCTGCAATGCGGCGGCTCTGACGGCTATTCGGGCATCACCGCCAACCCAGCCCTGGGCGCCGCGTCCGACCTGCTGGTGCGCCACGGCGGCAGCGTTATCCTGTCGGAAACCCCGGAAACCTACGGCGCCGAGCACCTGCTGACCCGCCGGGCCGTCGCGCCGGCGGTGGGCGAAAAGCTGGTCAGCCTGATGCGTTGGTGGGAGGCATACACCGAACGGGAAGGCGCCGAGATGAACGCCAACCCCTCCCCCGGCAACAAGGCCGGCGGGCTGACAACCATCCTGGAGAAATCGCTGGGTGCGATGGCCAAGGCCGGCTCCACCAATCTGGTGGATGTCGTTCAATACGCGGAAGAAGTGAAGGCGCGCGGCTTCGTGTTCATGGACACGCCGGGTTACGACCCGGTGTCCGCCACCGGGCAGGTGGCCGGCGGCGCCAACCTGGTGTGCTTCACCACCGGACGCGGCAGCGTGTTCGGGTGCAAGCCCGCGCCGTCGATCAAGCTCGCGACCAACACCCCGATGTTCAAACATATCGAGGACGACATGGACGTGAACTGCGGCACCGTCGTCGATGGCGACGAGACCGTGCAGCAATGCGGCGCCCGCATCTTCGACCTGATCCTGCGGGTGGCATCCGGCGAGCAGACCAAGAGCGAGGCGTTCGACTTTGGATCGGCCGAGTTCGCGCCCTGGGTGCTTGGCGCGACGATGTAATCGCTTGCCCCTCTTTGCTCGGCGGTGATAGCGTTTCCTCAAGCAAAAAAGCTGGAGGAGACGGCCATGCTCTCACGTGAAGACAACGAGATCGTCACCCGCGTCGGACCCGGCACGCCGATGGGCCGCACGATGCGGATGTACTGGGTGCCTGCCATACTGTCCTCGGAAATCGCCGAACCCGACTGCGCCCCGGTGCGCGTTCGCCTGCTGGGGGAAGACCTCGTTGCCTTCCGCGATACTGAAGGAAAAATCGGGCTACTGGACGAATTCTGCCCGCACCGCCGGGTCTCCCTGTTCTTCGGGCGCAATGAGGAATGCGGCCTGCGCTGCATCTACCACGGCTGGAAATTCGATACGAAGGGCCAATGCCTGGAAATGATGAACGAACCCGCCGAGTACGACTTCAGCCACAAGGTCCAGGTCGCCGCTTACCCGACCATCGAACTGGGCGGCATCGTGTGGGCCTATATGGGCCCGCCGAGCCAAATGCCCGCACCGCCGAAATTCGCCTGGACGCAGGCGGCGGAGACCCACCGGCATGTGACCAAGGTGATCCAGGAGTGCAACTGGCTACAGGCGCTGGAGGGCGGCATCGATACGTCCCACGCGCCGATCCTGCACCGGCTGATCAGCGAAACCTCCACTCGCGGGGGCTTCAAACCGTCCAGCCCCTTCGTGCGGGGCAAGGCCCCGAAGCTGGAGATCGACGTGACCGATTACGGCTACCAATATGCCGGCGTCCGGCCTCTGGGTGAGGACGAAATCCATGCTCGCAGCTACCACTTCATTCTGCCATTCCACCAAATACGCCCCTCGAAAACCCCTGGCGGCGTGTCGGTCGATGCCGGCCATATCTGGGTGCCGATGGATGACGAAACCTGCATGGTCTACAACTGGAATTTCTCCCATACCGCGCCGCTGGCGGACGAAGACCGGCTGGAACGCCACCTTGGCAACGGGCCGCTGCATGTCGATCCCGTGACGTTCCGGTCGAAAGCGAACCGGTCGAACAACTACTTCCTGGACCGGGAAGTGCAACGGACTGAGAGTTACTCCGGCATCGATGGCATCAACGCGCAGGACCGGGCACTCCAGGAAAGCATGGGCCCGATCGTGGACCGGTCGAAGGAGCATCTCGGCCCAGCCGACCGAGCGATCATCCAGGCGCGCCGGCTGCTGCGCGATGCCGTGCGCGCCGTCGCGGCCGGGGAAAAACCCCCGGGTACCGGCACCAGCTACTACGGCTTGCGGGCCGGGGAGGCCGTGCTGCCCCGCGACGCCGACTGGCGCCAGGAACTGCCGGCCGCGGCTGAGCTCACGACGGTTTGACGCGGGCCGTTCCCCCCCTATCATCCGCCTCGGAATCGGAGGGACGAACCAATGGACTACAACGCAGCCTTCGCCGGGCTGAAGGTAATCGACCTGACCGGCGGGGTGGCCGGTCCGTCCTGCGCCATGATGCTGGCGCAGCACGGCGCGGACGTTATCAAGGTGGAAACCCCGCATAACGGCGGCGACTGGTCGCGCATTCTGGGCCGCACCTATGGCGACCACTCGGCCTTCTCCTTCTTCGGCACGATGGGCAAGCGCGCGCTGGCGCTGGACCTGAAGACCGAGAAGGGGAAGGAGGTTCTGTGGCGTCTGATCGACGGCGCCGACGTGTTCATGGAGGGCTTCAAGCCCGGCACCATCCAGAAATATGGCTTTGGCTACGACGCGGTCAGCGCGAAGAACCCCGGCATTCTGTATTACTCGATCTCCGGCTTCGGGCAGACCGGCCCACTGGCGGCGCGCCCGGCCATGGACCCGGTCTTGCAAGCCTTCACTGGCATCGTGACCGAGAACAAGGGCGAGCATGACAACCACCCCCACCGCATCGCCATCTCCCTGATCGACATGTTCTCCGGCCTGCTGGGGTTCCAGGCCATCTCGACCTCGCTTTACGTGCGGCGGGAGCAGGCGGTGAAGCAAGGCCGGTACATTGAACTCAGCCTGATGCACGGCGGGGCGATGCTGTCGGTGATCCGCCTGATCGCCAACTACCTGGAGCATGGGGTGGCGCAACGCACCTCCATGCCGAACGGGGTGTTCAACACCTCCAACGGCCAGATCAACATCACCATGGTGCGGCCCGGCGATTGGAATCCGTTCTGTAAGGCGATCGAACGGATGGACCTGTTCGACAACCCCCGCTACGCTACCCACAAAGTCCGCGGCGACAATCTGGACGAGCTGCTGGATATCGTCCGCCCGGTCATCAAATCCCGCACCACCGAATGGCTCAGCGAACGCCTGACCGAGCGCGGCATTATGAACGGCCGGGTCAACAGCTATGAGGAATTCCTGAAGGAGGAACAGGTCGCCGCGACGGGGATCATGGCCTGGCTCGCGCAGCCGGGGATTTCCGAATTGGTGCCAATGCCCAATATTCCGGGACTGCCGCCGCTCGTGAGCGGCACGCGGCGGGCGCACGCGCCTCGGGTCGGCGAGGATACGCGGGATGTGCTTGGGGAGCATGGGTATGGCCCGGCCGAGATCGCCGAGATGATCGCGCGGAAGGTGGTGGGGGTGCCGGGGTAGGCCCCCGTTAGGCCACCCGCTTCGAGAGGGGCGCCGAGGTAGGGGCAACACCAGCGCCGACCACGGCCTCCAACGCCGCGCGAACCGCATCCTCGGTGTAGTTGGCCTGCACCAGCTCCAAGCCGGCCAAAGCGTGCTTGCGGTTCAATCTCGGCTGATGATGTATGTCGCAGATAAGGTCCGCCATCGCCGCCGGGTCGCTGGACACGGCCGACCGCAGCAAGCGGTCCAGCGCGATCCCCTCAGCCGCGTGTGGCGTCATCACGCTCGGAACCCCCGCCGCGAAGCTATCCAATGCCCCGAACCGCGATCCCGCCACCGTCAGACGCGTGCGGTCGAACACATCGCGCTGTCGCCCGTCCAACACCAGCATGTCCGGGTCCCGTTCCCGAACGAGCGGCATCACCGCCGTCGTCAACCAACGTGTCGCGTCCGTGTCGCAGCCAACAAATGCAATACCATTGCGAATACGACATGAAACCGTTCCCGGCGCCGCCCGCAACGACCACGGCACGACATGCACGCCGATCCCCGGCGCCTGTTGCGTCAACCGACCGGCTTCAAAATCGGATAGCGCAATGACCGTATCCGCCATCCGCATCGTGTTCAACAACGCGACCGAGTCCCCAATGCTGTAGACGACATGGGCCTTGGGCTGCCATGTGCGCACCAGCGGGGCGTAAGCCGCGGCGTTCGGCTGGCGATGCAAATACACTAAATCGTAGAACCCGCGCTTACGGCGCAATACTTCTTCCACCGACGCAACCAGCGGCGCGCGGTGGCACGTGACGCCCCACGCCCTCAATGCCGCCGCCGCCTCATCGCCGCGCGACAGCTCGGATGACGCAACGAACTCGACATCCCACCCGAGCGAACGCAGCGCCCCGATGTGCGACAGGATGGCGGTCGATGCAGAGCCGCGGCCGGGTCGTGGCAGCAGATCGTCGATCACCAGTGCGCGCTTCGCCTGCGCGCGATGCGGCTTGGCGGGCGCCAGCAGCCGGTCGTCGCCGGGCTGATGCTGCTGCGTGGCGCGCAGGCGGCGGACGTTATCGATGCTTGCAAGGAAGGTATCCAGCAGCGCATCCAGCGTGGCGGGATCGCCGGCGGCCTCGACCGCGAGGTCGATCGCCTGGCGCGTGTCCTTCACCAGCGCCTGCCGGTCGTGCGGCTCGATCACCAAAGGCGACCCTGCCAGTTCCCGTCCATCGGCGACCCGGCGCACCCGCAGCTCGTGCCGGATCAGCGGCGACAGCGCGCGGGACAGGCGCAATTCGAACCCATGCCGACCGTCGCCGCTGCCCGCCATTTCCAGGTCGGCGCGGAACCGGTTGGCGGTCAGCCGAGCGATCAAACCGTCGCCATCCAGTACTTCCAGAACCACCGGCGCCGTCGGATGCTCGGGGTCGAAGGCCCAGCCGGAGATCGTGTTGCCGTCCAGACCGTCCAGATTGCCCTCCAGCGGTCCAGGGCCGGAATCCGTCAATCCGGCGCGGGCGTCGATGGCACGGCGGATTTGCGCCAGGATCGGACCGGACTCGATGCGGGGCGCGCAGGACACCCAGCGGCGTCCCCGATCGCCGGGATACAGTTCCGCGAATTCCGGCGCGTTGTGGAAGATGCCGCGGCTGTCGCAGTCGACGAAAGTCTCGGCCGGCGCGCCATCCGCGAAGACGACGTCATGCTGATCCAGTTCGATGTGGAAATACCGGATTGGATCGATTTCGGGGCAGCGCCGTATGGACTCGCCATTCACCAGCAGTTCCGCCGGCACCAGCACGTTGTCGAGGAACATCGCGTGCAGCGGGGATACATAGAGGTCGCGCACCGGCAGACGATCACCCAGCGCACCCTGTTTGATCAGGATGGGGATGACGTCGCGATTGCCGGCGGCGAAGGCCGAGGAGTAGGCGCGCCGCCCGATCCATTTGATGGGCTTGGCGGTGCCATCCAGGGTGACCACCTTGTCGCCGATGGCCAGATCTTCGACCGGAATTTCCCCTTTGTCGGTCAGGATGCGCGTGCCGGCGAGGTAACAGACCGCGGTGGACAACTCGAGGAAGGTATTGCCGCCGGCAACGCTGAACTGGAAGAATTTTCCTGCCTGCGACGCCGCGAGCGGGATGTCGAGCGAACCGCCGCCGCTCAGGCCGAGGGCCAGGGTGGTGCCACTGGTTACGACGGCGGTCGTCACGGTCTGCCCGATGACCTCGATTGTTTGCCCGCTGATGGTGCCGGACGCGATGGTCAGGCCGCCAATCTTCTCGACGGAAGCGGCGGCACTGGACATCGCCAGGATAACGCCCGACGTCGCGTTGAAATCGAGGGTGCCGGCGCCACTGAGCGTGTTGATGGTCAGCTGACCGGCACCCACCAGGACCGTGCCGGTATTGGTTAGTGGGCCGGAGATGGCGACCGTACCCGAGGTGGCTAACGTGCCGGCGTTTCCGAGCGTGATGCCGGATCCGAACACGTCGGTCGAACCCACGTTCCAACT
>CAIYDT010000136.1 GCA_903924985.1 uncultured Acetobacteraceae bacterium | reverse complement strand
GTCAGCGGTCGCGGGCGGCTCTTCAACTGGCGGTTGTTCACCCGAGGGGTGACTGACCGCACCTGGGATTTGCTGGGTCATACCGGCAGAATCCAACGATTCTCCCGGGCTTGGCAATCATCCAACTGCCGGATTTAGGTTTAAGGACAAGCAAGAGATGGCTATCGGTCGAACCGACGAACGACAAAGTCCGTTAATACCTATGGCAGTAACATGCCGCCCGGTTGTTTGGATGTCGCTCGCGGATCCCATCTGGGCCAGCGGGCATGGTCTCGCATCAAAGGCCGGACACATGACCGCATTCGAACCAAGGCTAACATCTTGCAAGCCACTTGAACCCGATGGGCCGTCCACACATGGTATTAAGGCGCCGCCAAACTACCCCTGAATTATCGGAACAACCCGATCTTCCATGCGAATATAATCCCGCGTCAGCGGCGCCGCTGTCGGCTGATGTGCCATCTGGATCTGGAACACCATTTGGTGTTCCCGCCGGAAGGATAGCTCCGAACAGGCCAGATAGAACTCGAACATCCGGCAGAAGCGTTCGTCGTACAGCGAGGCGATCACGTCGCGGTTGGCGGCGAAACGCCAGCGCCAGTGCCGCAACGTCTCGGCATAGTGCAGCCGCAGGATTTCCACGTCCGTGACCAGCAGACCGCTGCTCTCCAACGGTACCAGAACCTCCGACAGGGCTGGGCAATATCCCCCGGGGAAGATGTATTTCGCGATCCACGGATTGGTGCTGCCGCCACCCTGGGATGAACCGATGGCGTGCAACAGCGCGACGCCATCGGGCTTCAGGCAGCGCGCGATCTGTTCAAAAAACGTGCCGAAATGGACGATCCCGACGTGCTCGAACATCCCGACGGAGACAATGCGGTCGAAGTCCTGGTTCAGCGCGCGATAGTCGATCAACTCGAAATTCACCTGGCCATCCAGCCCTTCCTCAACGGCTCTGCGCCGTGCTTCCGCCAATTGCTCCTGCGACAGGGTGATCCCGGTGACCCGAGCCCCGTAATCGCGGGCCAGCGTCAGCGCCATGCCGCCCCAGCCGCAGCCAATATCGAGGACCGTCAGACCTGGCCGGTTCAGGCATAGTTTCGCCGCGATGTGCCGCTTCTTGGCAGCCTGGGCCTCATCCAGCGTTTCACTCCCCCGGGCGAAGTATCCGCAGGAGTATTGCCGGTCGCGGTCCAGGAACAGGCTATAGAGGCGCCCATCGAGATCGTAGTGGTGCGCGACGTTTGCCCGCGCGCGTGGCATCCGATTGAACTGGGCGATGCCGCGCGTCAGGGAACGTAAGGCAGTCTGGGCGTACAGCAACGGATGTCCGGCGGGATTGGCCATATGATTGGTCATCAGCACATCCAGCAGCTCGAAAATACCGCACCCGTCGGGAGCCAGCGTACCGTCCATATAGAGCTCCCCCAGCGCGAGGGCCGGATTGAGCACAAGCCGGAGAACGGTCGTCCAATCGCGCAGGACCATGGTCGCTGACGGACCCGCGTTGCCCGCATAGGCCGTCATCTGACCGTCAGGCCAATACACGGTTAGCCGGCCGATGGTAATAAACCGCCGCAGGATGGTGTCGAGGGCAACGCGCATTGCTACCTCCAGTGCCATAAAGGGACGCAACCGCACCCACGCAGAAATGCCTGCCAGCCTTGGTACCGTCCATGACCCACATCAATTTTTTTACCTCCGCGCAAAAAATGAATAGCCTGAACGACACAGCTGCTCACTGATGAGAGCTAAATAGAAATGCCCTTGCCGAGGGGCTTTCGTCCATGGGCAGGTCGACTTTGCCGGTGGCAACTAATATCAGCCGATGCCAAGACTGACACGCCGAAACTCGCTAACCCGTCATGCCGGCATTAGCGCCATTGAAGACGGAATCCGTTGAGCAGAAACCAACTTGGTGGGTCTCACCCATCGCGATGTTCCTGGTTGCTTCGTTACTACTCGGTGGAGCGGCCGGTACTTGCTGGCTCTCGTTCCTGCTCACGTCTATCCCGGCCTAACCAGCCCATAATGGCCCCGCAGCGTCTCCGCCGCATATTCCGACCGAAACAGCCCCCGCCGCCGCAGCAACGGCACGACCTCCGCCACGAAAACCTCCAACATCGCGGGCAACACCGGAGGCATCAGGTTGAAACCGTCCGCTGCCCCCTCCGAGAACCAGTCTCCGATCAAATCCGCGATCTGCTCGGGTGTCCCCGAGGTCACGTAGTGCCCCCGCGCCCCGGCCATATAACCGAGCAACTGGCGTAACGTCGGCTTCTCCCGGCGGACGAGACCGACGATGACCTCGGTCCTGCTGCGAGCGGCCTCCACCAGCGCCGGATCGGGGAAGTCTTCCGGCGACAGGGGTTTGTCCAAGGGCAAATGCGAAAAATCGTGGCCACCGAACCGGCCGGACAGGCGTTTGCGTCCCACTTCCGGGTCGCTCAGGTCATTCAGTTCGCGGGATAAGCGCTCCGCCTCGGCTTCGGTGCCGCCGATGACCGGGCTGAGGCCCGGCAAAATCAGGATCTGGTCGGGCGAGCGCCCCTCCCCCACCGCCAGCCGTTTCAGGTCGCGGTAGAAATCGACCGCTGTCGCCTTTTCCATCTGCGCGGTGAACACAGCCTCGGCGTGGCGAGCGGCGAAGGCGCGACCGGTTTCCGACGATCCGGCCTGCACGAACACCGGCCGCCCCTGCGGGCAGCGCGGCACATTCAACGGCCCGGTTACCTGGTAATACCGCCCGACATGGTTAATCGGCCGGATCGAACCCTCCCGCGCATACTGCCCGGACGCACGATCGTCGATCACCGCATCGTCCGACCAACTATCCCATAGGCCCTTCACCACCGCCATATACTCTTCCGCGCGCTCGTATCGTTCCGCATGGCTCAAGGGTCCAGCCCCGCCGAAATTGCCGGACGCGGTTGCCAGCCATGTGGTGACGATATTCCACCCCACACGCCCGTTGCTTATGTGGTCCAACGACGCAAACTGCCGCGCCAGATTGAACGGTTCGGTGTAGGTGGTGGAACAGGTCGCGATCAAACCGATCCGGCTTGTTACGCCGGCCAAAGCCGCCAGCGTCGTCACCGGCTCCAGCCACGACCGCGGTGCGGAGGTAATATCGTCCCCCGCCGCCAGCGTGTCGGCCAGGAAGACGGAGTCGAAACAGCCTTTCTCGGCCGCCCGCGCCAGGCCCTGAAAATACCGTACATCCGCCAGCGGCAGCTTGGACGCCAAAGGATGCCGCCAGGCTGCCTCGTGATGCCCGCGGCCGTGGATGAACAGGTTCAGGTGCAACTGGCGAGACATGGCCGACACTCCGTTAGTATTGAACCGCCAGCCCCATGCCGCCGTCGACCGCCATGGCCTGCCCGGTGATCGCACCCGCCAAAGCCGAGGACAGCAGCAGCACCAGCGGCACGATATCCTCCGGCCCCGGCACGCGGCCGATCGGGAAGGTCTTGCCCACTTCAGCCTCGGCCTGTTCGACCGTGATGCCGGCGCTCGCGGCACGCCGCTCCATCCGGCCGATGTGGCGGTCGGTGCGGGTCAGGCTGGGATGGATAATGTTCACCACAATGCCGTCATGGGCAACTTCCTCGGCGAGATGGCGGGTGAAATTGGCCAGCGCCGCGTTGCCCAGCCCCTGCGGGAGCCCCGATCCGGTGCCCGGCCGGAACCGCGACACCGCGCGCGCCGAGGACCCGCCGATGTTCACCACCCGCCCTGCCCCCGCCTTCTTCAGATACGGCAGCGCCGTGCGGGTGCAGCGGATGGCGCCCATGGTCTTGCCCATGAAGCGCTCCATCACCTGCGCGTCCGTCGCGTCCTCCAGCGACGCCGGCGTCCCGTCAACATTGGTGGAGGCGTTGTTGACCAGCACATCCAGCCGCCCGAAATGCGCGACCGTCTTTTCCACGACAGCGCGGCAATCGTCGGCCTTGAACAGATCCGCCTGAAATCCCACGGCGCCGCCGCCGATTTCCGCTGCCGCCGCGGCCAACCGCACCGGATCGCGTCCGCAAATGGCGACGCGGGCACCCTCATTGGCAAAGCCTTTGGCGATGGCGAGGCCGATCCCCCGACTGCCCCCGGTCACCAGCACGACGGCATCCTTCAATTTCAGATCCATGGTAGACTCCTCAAACGCGGTTTGACTTCACCGCTCGGCTCCAGTGTTTCGCGAACAGGCGCCGCCGACAAGGCGCCGCGCCAGCGTCACGACCGAGGGCGATTTTCTGGCGACCTTCCATCTGATCAGGCCCCAGCCGGCTTTGATCGCGCTGCTGGCGTCGGGTTACTCCCCCGCTTATCCCTGCCACGGGCCGCCCAACACGATGCGCACCAAACCGATCGGCACCGGCCCGTTCAAGATGGCGGAGTTCAAGAACAACGAGTTCATCAAGCTCACCCGCAACCCGGATTACTGGAAAAAGGGACTGCCCTATTTGGATGCCATCGTGTTCAACATTATTCCAGACCGAGCCACGGCCATCCTGGCGTTCGTCGTCGACAAATTCGATGTGACGTTTCCTTTCGAAATCCCCATTTCGCTGGTGAAAGACGTAAAATCCGCGGCGCCCAATGCGATTTGCGAGATCGCGGCGAGCAACGTCAGCACCAACCTGACGGTGAACGGCATCAAGCCACCGTTCGATAACCATGAAATCCGCCGCGCCATGTTGCCGCCGCCCGAGGGTGTCTGGGGTATGCCGAAGGACATGCTTGCCGCCCCGCCCGGCTACGGTGAGGATGTGAAAAAGGACAGTTCCGATACGCAACGGATCATGCGGGGCCTGGGTTACCGGCCGGACAAGCGGTTGCCGGTCAAAGTCTCGACCCGCAATATCTCCCCCTACAAGGACCCGGCGGTCATCCTGCTCGACCAGCTCAAATACGCGTATATCGATGCCGAGTTGGAAGTGTTGGCACCAGCCAACGGGTTTCCGAAGATCGCGCGCAAGGATTTCAGCGTCGGGTTGAACCTCACCGGCAGCGGAGTCGATAACCCGGACCAGCATTTCTTCGAGAACCATGCCTGCGGGTCCAAGCGCAAGCAAATCGTGCGGGAGATCGACCGCGGACTACAGGAAGACGGCGCCCGCCCGATCATTTTTCACAGCCGAACGGCTACCTGCTGGAACCCGCGCGTCAAGAACATGACCCTCATGGTCAACAGCATCTACAATGGCTGGCGGTTCGAGGACACATGGCTCCAGCGGTAGGAGGCCCACTCCCTACGCCTCCGTCCCCGGGGCATGACCCGAGGATGACGAAAAAGGGGTAACGCTCAGTGCAACACCCGCGTTGCCCCACTCTGAATGGCGAAATGCGTGCGATTCGCCGAAATAACCCCTGCCTTGCGCAAATCCGCCATGCCCCGGCAGACGGTTTCCAGCGCGAGACCAAGGTAATCCGCGACATCCGTCAGCTTCATCGGGATTTCGAATGCCGCCCCACTGGCAACGCACAGGCGCCCCTGCATTTCGCGCAGGAAACTCATGATACGCTCCCCCGCTGTGCCGCGCCCCAACAGCGCCAGGCGATTTCGGGCCGCCCGGAGCTGCGTGGCCAGGTATTGCCGCAGATTCTGGTCGAAGGCCGCGTCGCGTGCCGCGTAGTTCTCGATCGCGGAGCGGCGGAAGCGGCGCAGCGTCACCTCAGTGATGGATGAGGCGGCGTAGGGTTGCCTGCCGGTGGTTTCGTACCCCAGCAGATCGCCGGCGAACAGGAACTCGCCGATCTGCCGCCGCCCGTCCTCCATCACCATCGCGGTACGAACGCAGCCGGATACGATCTGGTAGCAATAGTCCGACGGTTCATCCTGCGCCATGATTTCCGCGTTGCGGCCCAACCGGACGATCATCCCGGCCGGCGCCAGCGGATCGAGCCAATGCCCCTTGCCTGAGGATGAACCCGCGGCAACCGGGGGCATCGGCGGAGTCGGGTTGCGTGTTGCAGCGATGGCGGCGTAGGTGCTGTACATGTTTTGGCTTCCTCGACCCATTGCGATGGGGCTAAATTCAGCACCAGCGGCGCCGCGCCGAAATTCGCTGCATCGCGTACGTGGAAACACTGATGGATACCTCGAACGAGCCCACCGCGACCGTGCATATCGTCGACGATGACGATGGAGTCAGGGATTCCATTCGGTTTCTGCTGGAATCGGAGGGTCTGACGGTGCGGACCTATCACAGTGCGCAGGCCCTGCTGGACACGGATCTGCCGCCGCGCGGCTGCGTTCTGACGGACTTCCGCATGCCGGGACTCGACGGGCTGCAACTTCAGTCCCGGCTCACGGAGCGCGGCATCGCCTTGCCGGTGATCGTCATGACGGCCTTCGCGGAAGTGCCCGCCGCGGTGCGCGCCATGAAAGCCGGCGCGATGGATTTCCTGGAAAAGCCCTGCGACCCCACGGTGATCGTGGAAGCAGTCAGTCGGTCGCTCAACCATAACCGCCGTACCCTCGCCGCCACAGCCACCGCGGCAGAAGCCAACCGCCGAATCGCCGGCCTGACTCCGCGCGAGCGGGAGGTAATGGATCTGCTGGCAACCGGGAATTCGACCAAGGAAATCGCCCGCGCGCTCGGCGCCAGCCCGCGCACCATCGACGTACACCGTGCTCGTGTCTTTCAAAAGCTTCAGGTAGATACACTGCCAGACCTCGTCCACCTGGCGATGGCCGCCGGGTTGGGGTGAGCCAATGACTCAAACACCACCCGAGGACCGCCGCGGTCCTCGGCCGAACGACGCAGCGTCATTGCTGACCGCGATTGTCACGTCCAGCGACGATGCGATCATCGGCAAGGACCTGGACGACATCGTCACGTCCTGGAACGCAAGCGCCGAACGGCTGTTCGGCTTCACCGCCGAGGAGATGATCGGTCAACCCGTCTTTAAGGTCATACCGCCGGATCGCGCGGAGGAGCTGCGGGACATCGTATCCCGTGTCCACCGAGGGGAGCGCGTGACGCACTTCGAGACGGAGCGTCTTACCAAGGATGGCCGACGGATTCCGGTCTCGGTGAGCATCTCGCCGGTGCTGGATGAATCGGGCGCACGGATTGGCATCTCCACCATCACCCGCGATCTCACCGAGTTGCAACAGATGAACCAGGCGCTCCGGCTGCGGGAGGCGCTGCTCCAATCCATGGTCGACATCGTGCCGGATGCTCTGGTTGTCATCGACACCAGGGGGGTGATTCAGTCGTTCAACCCGTCCGCCGAACGCGCGTTCGGCTATGCCGCGGCGGAAGTCATCGGACGCAACGTCAGCCTGCTGATGCCGGAGCCGCTTGGACAGGCGCATGACGGTTACGTCGAACGTTACCTGCGCACCGGGGAGCGCCGTATCATAGGGATCGGCCGGATCGTTCTGGGCCGGCGCAAGGACGGTTCGACCTTCCCGATGGAACTCCAGATCGGGGAGGTCGACATCGCCGGCGCGCATTTATTCGTGGGTTTTGCGAGGGATTTGACCGCGCGCCAGGAACGCGAACGGCGCATGGCGGAATTGCAGGCCGAAGTCATCCACCTCTCGCGCCTCAGCGAACTCGGCCACATGGTTTCGGCCATAGCGCATGAGGTGAACCAACCGCTGGCGGCGATCGGCAACTACATAGGCGGCATCCGCCGCCTGCTGACGGACGACATCCCGCCCGTCCTGCGCCAGGCGATCGAGCGGGTGGCAGTGCAAGCTGAACGGGCACGCGACATCGTCAGCAGTATGCGGGGCCTGGTGAATAAGGAGGACCGGCCGCGTCAGACCGAAAATCTGGAAACCCTGATCCGGGAGACCAGCGCCCTGGCCCTGATCGGCACCAATCAGACCGTCGGGCTCGATCTGCGTTTGTCGCCCGACGCAATGTTCGGATATGTGGACAAGGTGCAAATACAGCAGGTGCTGCTGAATTTAATACGCAACGCCGTGGAGGCGATGAATGGCGCATCTGCCAGCCGGTTGACCATCGAGACGGTCCGGATGCCCGACCGGGTCGAGTTCACGGTCGCGGATACCGGTCCCGGCCTTCCCGATACGGTGCGCGAGCGTTTGTTCCAGCCGTTTGTTACGACGAAGCCAGACGGCCTGGGTGTGGGCCTGTCGATCTGCCGCACCATCATCGAGGGGCATGGCGGCGAACTGACCGCCGAATCCCCGCCGGACGGCGGTACTTTGTTCCGTTTCAGCGTCCCCGCCCAACAGGAGGCAGAGGGACCGAAAACCTGATCTGGATCAACGACGCGGCATGAACCCGCTGCTTATCATTCGACATCTTACGCCCGTCACCGTGACGGGCATCGGCCCAGACCACCACCGCTTGGCCGTACGTGGCTTGGGCGGGGGAACGGAGGCATATGGTTGCGGATCACTCACGGACAGTCGCGATCGTGGACGACGATGAGGCCGTGTTGGAATCGTTCCAATTCCTGCTGGAAATGGCGGGTTTCCCGGTCGCCGCCTACCCCTCCGCGCAAGCATTTCTGGATGCGAGTCAGACCAGCCCACGCTGCCTGATCGTCGATCAGCACATGCCGGCGATGACCGGCCTGGAGCTCGCCGCCAAACTGCGTTCGGATGGCGTGGACGTGCCGGTCATGCTTGTGACCTCCGCCCTCTCCCCCGCCATCATCGCCAAAGCGCGAGAGATCGGGGTGCGCGGCGTGCTGGAGAAGCCGCTGCATGAGGATGAGGTGATCGCGTTCATCCAGTCGTGCGGCTCGGCATAGGCATAAGAGACCCTTCGTGGCAGGCTGGCGCCAGGGGGAAACAATCATGACCGAACCGCGCCCATACCCGCACCCGCACGTCGACGACGCCTGGCTGGCGAAACTGCGGGAGGACATCATCGAACCCGACCTCCCCATCGTCGACGCCCACCACCATCTGTGGGAGCGCGCGTCCGGGGTCTACCTGCTTGATCGGCTAAAGGCCGACCTGACCGCCGGGCATAACGTCGTCTCCACCGTCTTCATCCAGTGCGGCTACGCCTACCGCACCGATGGTCCCGAGCACCTGCGGCCGGTCGGAGAAACCGAACGGGTCGTTGCCATCGCTGCGGGGAACCCGAACATCTGCGCCGGCATCGTCGGCTACTGCGACTTCCGCCAGACCGACACCGTCGATGCGGTGCTGGAGGCGCATATCGAAGCCGGCGCCGGCCGCTTCCGCGGCATCCGCCAGAGCGCGGGCTGGGACGCGGCCGTTGTCTCCACGGTGTCCGCCGTCCCGCCGCGCGGCATCCTGGAGGACCCGGCTTTCCGCACCGGCCTCACTCGGCTGGGCAAGCACGGCCTGAACTACGAATGCTCCCTATATTTCCCGCAACTGGCCGAACTCGCCGCCGTGGCCCGTGCCTTTCCCGACCTTCCGATCCTGGCAAACCACTGCGCCGGCTTCATCGGCATCGGGCCTTATGCCGAGGCGCCGGCCGAGACCTTGGCGGCCTATCGGACAGCGGTACGCGAGCTGGCGTCCTGCCCCAACGTCGTCGTGAAGCTCGGCGGCCAGGCCATGACCATCCGTGGTTTCACCTGGAACGACGACGTGTTACCCCCGTCCTCGGGCCAGATGGCAGCGGCCTGGAAGCCGATCATGGAAACCTGCATCGAAGCCTTCGGGCCGGATCGCTGTATGTTCGAAAGCAACTTCCCCGTCGATAAGGGCATGTGCTCCTACGTATCTATCTGGAACGCGTTCAAACGGCTGGCGGCGGGGTATTCGGTCAGCGAGAAGGCGGCGTTGTTTCATGACACGGCCGCCCGGTTCTATCGGCTTTAGTATGAATCGGAGACCGCACCGCCTTCGCCCGCGTCATGGCGGACGCAGGCCGGCCATCCACGACTTACTCTGGCCCCATACCGTAAGACGTGGATGGCGGGCCTGCGTCCGCCACGACAATAAGAGGCCGGTGCACTACCCATGACCCTCACCCTCCGGCGCCAGGGCCTGACCGTGGTCGGGACCCTGGCCGTCGCCTACATGGCCTCGCACTTCTTCCGAGCGTCCAACGTCACCATCGGCCTGGACCTGATGCGGGATCTGCATATCGGGCCGGAGGCGTTGGGTGCGCTCACCGGGGCCTTCTTCTTCGGCTTCTCGGCCATGCAACTCCCCTGCGGGTTCTTCTTCGACCGCTACGGCCCGCGGCTGACGATGTTCGGCATGCTGGTGCTGGCGACCATCGGAGGGGCGGTGTTCACCCTCGCGCCCAACTGGCCCGTGCTGGTGGCGGGACGGGCGCTGATGGGCGCCGGGTTCGGGGTCATGCTGATCGGCAGCATGGTGGTAATCGCCCGCTGGTTCCCGCAGGAGTGGTTCTCCACCTTGTCGTCCGTGGTGATGTCCATCGGGCTGATCGGCAACCTCATGGCAACCTCCCCCCTCGCCTGGGGGATCGAGGCGGTGGGCTGGCGCTGGGTGTTCGGCGGCGCGGTGGTATTCACCGCTCTGGCGTCCGTGGCGGTGTTGCTGATCGTGCGCGACGCCCCGCCCGGTCACCCCTTCCTGGCCCGCGAGCCCGAAACACCCGGCGAAATGCTGCGCGGCCTGAAGGAGGTCTTCCGAACCCGCCACCTCCCCCTGATTCTGGTGCTGAATTTCACCAACTACGCCTGCACCTTCACCGTTCAAGGCCTGTGGGGTGGGCCGTGGATGCGGGAGGTACATGGCATGACCCGCATCGAATCCGGCAACATTTTGTTCATGGCCGTGATCGCCTACCAAATCGGGGTGCTGACCATCGGCCCGCTGGACCGCGTGCTGAACACCCGCAAATGGATCGCCTTCACCGGCACGGCGGTAGTGGTGGCAATCATGGCGGCGCTGGCGTTTTGGAGCGGACCGCCGGCCTGGGTCCCCGTGGCAGCCATCCTGGTTATCGGCTACGTCAGCGCGTGCAGCACCATGGTCATGGCGCACGCGCGCGACTTGTTCCCTGACCGGTTGATCGGTCGAGGGATGGCCACGGTTAACGCCACGGTGATGCTGGGGGTGGCGTGCATGCAGACGTTGTCCGGCGTCATCCTTGGCTGGTTCGAACCCCTGGCATCCGGCGCTCGGTCGGAGGTCGCTTACCGTTCGCTGTTCGGGTTCATGGCGGTGGTGCTGGTGGTGGCGGTGTCGGTCTACAGCCGGGCGCCGGATGTGAAGCCGAAGGCCGTGGGGCGCTGAGAATAGCAGTGCGCCGGATCGTGGTGCGCAAGGGCCGCTGCACTGGCAGTGCGGGCTGGGTTTGCGCATAGCGTCTATGCGCAACTTACGCACAAACCCCGTCGCCCTTGTCGCGAACCGCATTCTCCTGTTCTTAGCAACCCAACCCCGCCCCCTCGAAAGGCCCCCCCCCTCCATGGACTCCCTGCTCGCCATGGCCGACGCCATTGGCCCCGCGAACGTGCTGACCGCGTCCGACGACATCGCCCCCTACGCCGTGGACTGGCGCGGGTCCTATCGCGGCGTGCCAGAGGCCGTGTTGCGCCCCGGCACCACGGCGGAAGTCGCGGCAATGGTGAAGCGCTGCGCCGCCGAGGGCCTGGCCATCGTCCCGGCCGGCGGCCGCACCGGCCTGTCCGGCGGCGCCGTCCCGCAAGCGAACGGCCCCCGCTCCGTGGTACTGTCGCTGGAACGCATGAACCGCATCCGCGAAATCGACACCCGCGATTTCTCGCTGGTGGCCGAGGCCGGTTGCGTCGTGCAATCCGTGCAGCAAGCTGCCGCCGACGCGGGCCGCCTGTTCCCCATCCAATGGGGCGCCCAGGGCACCGCGCAGATCGGCGGCATGCTGTCCACCAACGCCGGGGGCATCCGCACCCTGAAATGGGGCAACGCGCGCGAGCTGGTACTGGGCCTGGAGGTCGTGTTGCCCGACGGGCGCATCCTCGACGACCTCCGCCGCGTCCGTAAGGACAACAGCGGCTACGCCCTACGGCATCTGTTCATCGGAGGTGAGGGCACGCTGGGTATCATCACCGCCGCCGCCCTCCGCCTGCAACCGGCCTTGAAACGAGTGGAGACCGCCTTCGTCGCCGTCCCCAGTCCGGACGCCGCGCTGTCGTTGTTCTCCCGCGTCATGGAAAGCGGCGCCGACGTCATCGCGTTCGAGTTGTGCCAGCGCTTCTGCATGGAAATGGCGGCCAAACACGGCGTCGGCCTGCGCATGCCGTTGCCGCTGGAAAGCCCCTGGTTCGTGATGCTGGAAATGTCCGCCTCCCACGCCAGCGTGCCACTGCGGGAAATCCTGGAAACCACTCTGGCCGAGGCCATGGAAACCAATGAGGTCACCGACGCCGCCATCGCCGACAGCGAATCCCAGCGCCTCGGCATCTGGAAAATCCGCGAGGATTACCCCGAGTGCTCCCGCAAGGACGGCCCGGCGATCGGCACCGATACGTCGGTCCCCGTATCGGCGGTGCCGGAGTTCCTGCGCGTCGCCGAACGCGAAATGCTGGCCCGCTGGCCCGAGGCCCGCATGGCCGCCATCGGCCACGCCGGCGACGGCAACATCCACGTGTCGTTGCACGCCCCACCCGGCTTCGACCGCGCCGCCTGGGCGGAGCGCGCCGGCGCCATGGAGCCGTTGATCAACGCCATCGCCGTATCGCTCGGCGGCAGCTTCTCCGCCGAGCACGGCATCGGCCAATCCAAGAGGCACGCGATGACGACGCATAAGGATCCCATCGCGATGGACGTGATGCGGGTCCTGAAGGGCGCACTGGACCCGGATGGACGGATGAACCCGGGGAAGATGCTGCCTTAGGGCCCGTCAAACAACGATTGCTCTGAGTCGGGCGCACCAGTCTCTCAACGCCATGGCGATAGGGGGACGACCGAACGCAAGCGCGATTCGATAATTGTTTAACGGCCCTTTACGGATGCGGCCCCCAAGGCGCCGCTGTCAGCAACTTCACCTCCTGCGAAACCACCAGCGGCCGGAACTTGCTGGCGAACCCGTCGACGAAATCGCTGTTGGAAAACACCGATGCCCAATGCGCCCGGCGATCAGCGTCGTCGTCGAATTTCCACAGATGCACCAGCTGGTTGATCATGCCAGTATCGGCCTGAAAATACCCGACCAGCTTCTTGTCCTGGCCGCCCTTCACCAGCGCGGGATAACCCAATTCGGAATAGAGCTTAACAGCCTCCCCCATCTTGCCGACAACCAACGTGTAGGTGCGCATTTCATACAGGGCCATGGATTTCCTCCTTCGGTCATGGTGGCCTAGGCTAGGGCCAGCCGCACAAGAACCGCAAGGAGACGCCCCCCATGAGCCGCTACGACTCAACCTCACCCATCCGCTACCCGGATCCGGACATCATCGTCCTCGATCCCCGCTTCCAGCACATGGTGCTCGGCCACGCCGCGATCGAGCGTATCGCCACCGGCTTCCGCTTCACCGAGGGGCCGGCGTACTACGGCGACGGGCAATACTTGCTGTTCTCCGACATTCCGAACAATGCCCTGCTGCGCTGGGATGAGATCACCGGTCAGGTGGCCACCCTGCGAAACCCCGCCGGCTACCCGGATGGCAACACCCGCGACCGGCAGGGCCGCCTGATTACCTGCGAACTCGGCAGCCGCACTTTGACCCGCACCGAGCATGACGGAACGATCACGGTGCTGGCCTCGCATTTCGAGGGTGTGCGGCTCACCGGCCCCAATGACGTGGTGGTGAAGTCCGACGGAACGATCTGGTTCAGCGACAATGGCGCTGGCATCCGCGGCAATTACCTCGGCGACAAAGCAACCCCCGAGTTGCCGTATCGGGTCTACAAGCTGGACCCCATCACCGGCCGCATGTCGATCGCGGTCGGCGACATGGCTCGGCCCAATGGGCTGGCATTCTCCCCCAATGAAGACCGCCTGTACGTGGTGGACACGCCCGCCGGCCCCAAGGTGACCTATGTCTATGACATTGTCGACGGCCAGGCGGTAAACGGCCGGATCTTCTTCGACGCCACCCCCGGCTACACCGACGGCATTCGTGTCGACACCGAGGGCAACGTCTGGTGCGGCTTCTCCGGCGGCCCTGGGGAGGACGGCGTGGCGATCTTCGCCCCGGATGGCACGATGATCGGGCGCATCCTGCTCCCCGAACGGTGCGCCAACGTCGCGTTCGGCGGACGCAAGCGGAACCGTCTGTTTATGACCGCGAGTCAGTCGGTTTACGCGCTGTACGTGGAAGCGCAGGGGTGCCCGGGAGGTTGATGGCATTTCGTTAGGGAGGCAACGCCGGATGAACGACGGCATCCGCCTCGCCACCCAAACGGACCGCCCGGATATCGAGGAACTCGTCCATGCGGCCTATGCCCATTATGTGCCGCGAATCGGGCGCGAACCCGGCCCCATGCTCGATGACTACGCTGTCCTGATCGAAGCGGCGCGGGTGCATGTACTAGAACGACAGGGGGTCATTCAGGGCGTACTGGTCTTAATCCCGGAACAAAACGCAATGCTGCTCGACAATGTCGCCGTCGCTTCACGGGCGCGGGGTTCGGGAGTCGGAAGGCAACTTCTGGAGTTCGCCGAACAAGCGGCGGCGGAAGCCGGCTATCGATCGATCCGGCTCTATACCAACGAAGCGATGACGGAGAACATTACACTATATACCAGGATCGGCTACGTTGAAACCCATAGGGCGACGGAAAAAGGGCTGAGACGGGTGTACATGCTCAAGCCAATTACGCCGACCGGGGGCGAGGTTTTACTCGCTCGCCCCGCAATCGATGAATCCCCTACCCCACCAAATTCCGAGGCACGTCCTTGAACGGCTTATCCGAATCCCCTGTCCGCTCCCGCGGCATTTTCAGCACGCGTTCGCTGATAATATTCCGCTGAATTTCATCCGTCCCGCCCGCGATGGAGGTCGCCGGCACCGACACCAAAATCTCCGCGATCACCCCGTTCATCGGGCTGTCGTCCCCGGTCAGCAGCGCATCCGCCCCCGAGATCTGCGTGTGCACCCGAGCCGCCGCTCGGGCGATATTGCTGGACACCAGCTTGCCCAGGGATCCCTCGGGCCCCTGCGGCCGGCCTTGCTCCTGCGCCGTGCGCGCACGCCGAGCGGTCCATTCAGCGGCTTTGGACATGGTCATGAGCTTGGCGATTTCCTGCCGCACCACCGGATCGGCGATCCGCCCCGTCTCTTTGGCCCGGGGAATGACCAAATCGACGCGGCCGGCGCGTTGCGGGTACCACTTGTAGGGCTCCATCGTCGTCGCGATTTCGGCCCGCTCTTCCTCGTACGCACGCTCCGACCGGGTTGAGCCTTTACCCCATGTCCGCAACCCATCAGCGCCGCGGCGTTCGTGCATCAGCGTGGTGGTGGTCACCGCCCAGCCTTCGCCGACATTGGCGACCAGGAACTCCGGCTGCACGGTGGCGTCGGTCAGGAACACCTGGTTGAACGAGGCATGTCCGTTCATCTGCCGCAACGGGTGCACCGTAACCCCCGGCTGCTTCATGTCGATGATGAAATACGACAGCCCGGCGTGCTTCTTGGCGTCCCAGTCGGTGCGGGCCAGCAACAGGCCCCAATGCGCCTTATGTGCGCTAGTGGTCCACACCTTCTGCCCGTTGATAATCCACTGATTGCCGCGCATTTCCGCACGCGTTACCGCGCCCGCGACATCCGACCCGCTACCGGGTTCGGAGAATAACTGGCACCAGGTATCCTCCCCCGTCATGATACGCAGCAGGAATTTCTCTTTGTGCATGTCGGTGCCGTGCGCCAGGATGGTGGCGGCGGCCAGCACGCGAATGCCGGCCTCCGCGGGCCCAATGGCGCCAATCCGAGAAAACTCTTCCTTCACCACCGGCACCAGACCGACCGGCAGATCGCGGCCATACCAGCGGGACGGCCAATGCGGATTGCCCCAGCCGGATTCCGCCAGTTTATGACGCCATTCCACCAGGCCGAGGTTCGGGTCCCAATTGGCTTCCAGCCAGGCGCGACATTCGGCGCGGACGGTTTCTTCGTTCAATTCAGTCATCGTCCGCTCCCTCATGCCGCCCAGTTCTTCATCATCTGTTCGCGATGGTAGAACGCATCGCCAAACAGGACGTCGGAGCTTTTGGCGCGCTTATACCAAAGATGCGTGTCGTTATCGTAGGTAAACCCGATGCCGCCATGGATTTGGATCGCATGCGTCGCGGTTTGAGAATACGCGTCGGACGCACAAGCCTTCGCCAGGGAAGCAGTCACGGCGATATCCTCATCGCCATCGTCCAAAGCGGCGGCGGCGTAATACGCGGCGGACTTCGCCAATTCCACATCCAGCAGCATATCGGCGGCTTTGTGCTTCATGGACTGGAAGGACGCGATGGCCTTACCGAACTGCATGCGCATCATCGAATACGCCAGCGAGTCCTCCCGCAGCCGTTCCGCCCCGCCGACCATTTCGTTCGACAGGCACACCGCGGCCTCGATCATGACGCGTTCGTAGGCGCCCGCGGCCGAACCCAGCGAAGTTCCCTCGACATCGGAGAATTCAAGACGGGCCAGCTTCCGCGTGGGGTCCATGGTCTTCAGCAGGCGCCGGGTCAGGCCCGCCGCATTGCCGTCGACCGTGTAGAACGCCAAGCCGGCAGGCCCGCGTGCCAGCACCACGATCACGTCGGCGGTGTGCCCATCCAGCACGAAACTCTTATGCCCGTTCAGCCGACCGCTTGGAGACGCCGTCAGCGTCGTCGATTCGGCGTCCCACGATCCGCCATCCTCAGCCGAAGCCAGCGTCGCCACGGTATCCCCCGAAGCAATCCCCGGCAGCAGCGCCGCCTTCTGCTCCTCCGTCCCGGCATGCAGGATCGCACCCGCCGCCAGCACCGTCGTGGCGAAATAGGGCGCGCACACCAGTGCCCGCCCCATTTCCTCCAGCACGATGCAATGCTCTCCGAAGCCGAAGCCGTGGCCGCCGTATTCCTCGGGGATGCGCACCGCCGTCAGCCCAAGTTCGGCGTTCAGGGCTTTCCACCCCCCCCGCTCCCACCCGCCATCGGTTTCCATCAGGCGACGGGCTTCCTTGATCGGCGCGCGATCCGCCAGGAAGCGGCGAAGGTTGGAGCGGAACTCGTCTTGCTCACCGGAAAAACTGAATTTCATCGAACGTCCCTTTCTCGCCCCACCTTAGCGGGGCATGGACAAAAATCTACCGCATGCCCTGCGCGCCGTTCACCTGCATCACCTGCGCGGTCATCCAGTTCGCGGCGGGGGAGGCGATGAACACCACCACGCGAGCGATCTCCTCCGGCCGGCCCAACCGCCCGAACGGGATATTATTGAAGATGTTGTTATAGAGCGTGGGATTGTCGACCTTGCGCTTTTCCCACGACCCGCCAGGAAACTCGATCGAGCCGGGTGCGATGCAATTGACCCTGATGCCCTTCTTGGCCAGCGCAACGGCCTTGGTGCGGGTGAAATGGATCACCGCCGCTTTCGACGCCCCGTAAGCAGGGTTTCGCACCGCCGGATTGATCCCAGAGCCCGAGGCAATATTGATAATCGCGGGGTCCCTGCCCTGCTCCAGGAACGGCAACGCCTCCCGCGTGCCACGCACGGTCGCCAGCAGGTCTACCGACAGGCTGGATTCCCAGCTAGCCTCGTCGTCCGAAGGGCCGAAGCCCGAGGCGTTGTTGATCAATATGTCGATCCCGCCGCCCAGCGCCGCGGCGGCCGCCGGCATATAGGCCTGGATCGCGGCGTTATCCGCCAGGTCGCAAGACGCGGCGTGGACGACGCCACCCAGCGCGGCAATCTCGGCGCGTGCGGATTCCAATGCCTCGGCGCCACGGGCGCAGATGGAGACGGCGCAACCCTCGGCCGCGAATCCCAGCGCGATGGCCTTGCCGATGCCCCGGCTGCCGCCCGCCACCACCACGCGCCGCCCCTTGAGTCCCAATTCCACGGTTCGTTCCCCCTCATGTCATCCCCCGCAGGATGCGCTAAGGTCGCCGGGAGGCCAACAGGGAGTCCCAGGCATGATCAAGTTTTACTACAATCTCGCGCCCAACCCGACCAAGGTGGCGCTGTGCCTGGAGGAGATGGGGCTGCCCTATGAGCTGATTCCCATCGACACCCGCAAGGGCGAGCAGCACGAACCGGCGTTCCTGGCGATCAACCCGAACGCCAAGCTGCCGGCCATTATCGACGACGGCACGACCGTGTTCGATAGCAACGCGATCCTGCTGTACCTCGGCGAAAAGACCGGCCAGTTCATGTCCCCCGACCGCGGCCCCCTGCTGTCCTGGCTGATGTTCGTCGCGTCCGGCATCGGCCCCTATTCCGGCCAGGCCGTGCATTTCAAGAACGTCGCGCCGGAGCCGAAGGAATACGCCGTCAATCGCTACGTGTTCGAGGCCAAGCGCCATTGGGGCATCCTGAACGACCGCCTCGCCAACAACCGGTTCATGCTGGGCGATACTTACACCGTCGTCGATATGGCCGTGTGGGGCTGGTCGCGGCTGGTGCCCTTCGTCCTCGGGCCGGACGCGTTCGACAGCCTGCCGAACGTGAAGCGGCATCTGGACGAAATCAGCGCCCGCCCGGCCGCTGCCCGAGCCTTGGCACTGAAGGACCGCCATGCGTTCAAGGCCGAGATGGACGACGCCGCGCGCATCGCCATGTTCCCCCACCTCGCGGTCAAGGTCGCCTGACGCCATGACCGCCACCGAGGCCCTGGGCCAATTCGTTTCGGGGTCCCGGTGGGACGATTTTTCCGACACGCTGCGCCATGAAGGCCGGCGTTCGCTGCTGAATTCGATCGGCTGCGCGTTGGGTGTTGCCCAATCGCAGCCGGTGGAAATGGCAGTGCGAACACTGCTGCCGCTGTCCGGCGCGGACCGCGTGACGGTGCTCGGCCGATCCGAACGGCTGGACGTGCTAGGCGCGGCCTTCGTCAACGCCATCGGTGCCAACTTACTGGACTACGACGACACGCATCTGCGCACCGTCATCCATCCCGCCGCGCCGGTGGCGCCCGTGGTGCTGGCGCTGGCGGAACAGCGCGGCGTCACGGGCGCCACCGCTTTGCACGCGTTCATTCTGGGGATGGAAGTCGCCTGCCGTATCGGCAACGCCGTCTCCCCGGCGCACTATGCTCGAGGATGGCACATAACCTCGACATGCGGGATTTTCGGAGCCGCCGCTGCCGGTGCGAAACTGCTGGGCCTGAACGCGGAACAGACCGCCCACGCCATCGGTATCGCCTCATCCCAATCCGCGGGCACGGTCGAAAACCTGCCAAGCGCCGGCAAGAACGTCAGCGTCGGCAACGCCGCCCGCAACGGGCTGTTCGCCGCGCAGTTGGCGGAACAAGGGTACACCGCCGCACCGGCCGCGCTGGAAGGGCCGCTGGGCTGGGCACGCGCCATGGGCGACGTGCCGGTGGTCGAGGAAATCATCGGCGAACTCGGCTCGCGATGGGAAGCGGGCAGGAACACCTACAAGCCCTACCCAAGCGGCATCGTCATGCACGCGGTGATAGACGCCTGCCTCGCCCTGCGCCGGGATCACCGGTTGAAAGCCGACGACATCGCCGAAGTCATCGTCTCCGGCGAGCAGCTCCTGCTCGACCGAGGCGATCGCGTCGTCACCGGCGAACGCGACGCCCGCGTCAGCATCCACCACTGCGCCGCGGTATCCTTTCTGTTCGGCAAGGCCGGATTGGCGGAATTCGAGGACGCAACGGTCCACAATCCGGAGGTCGCGGCATTCCGAACACGCACCAAAGCCCAACTGGACTCCAACAGCCCAAGGGGCGCCGCAACCGCCACCGCCCGCACCAACGACGGACGGACGTTCACCGCGACGGTATTGCACGCGAAGGGCAGCCTGGCACATCCACTATCAGATCAGGAGATCGAGGCGAAGGTCCTGGACTCCGCGCGCCACGGCGGCTTCAAAGGTCCAGTCGACATGCTTATCGGGGCAGCCTGGGAGATCGATACACTGCCGACGATCGGATCGCTGATCCGCTGCGTCACCCCATCTTCGCTGCTTTAACCGCCACCATTCCCTCAATCTCGGCGTCGGAGAACCCAACCTCCCGCAACAACTCCGCCGTATGCTCGCCGAGTAACGGCACCGGTCGGCGAATGTCCGCGGGCGTGGACCCAAACCTGGTTGGGGGACGCGCGAGCCGGACGGCACCCTGCGTCGGGTGGTCCAGAACCGGGAACATCCCGACCGCCTTCAAATGCGGCTGCTCCGTTACCTCCGCCATGCGGGTGAACGACGTATGCGGCACGTCGATGCTCAGCAGCAGTTCCTCCCATTCCGCGGTGGTACGGGTCAAAGCGATCTCGCGCATCTTCTCGTAGACCACGTCGATGTTCTGCGCCCGCTTGACCGGGTCGTTGATGCCCAGTTCTTCGGTCAGTTCGGGCCGTCCAACCGCCTGGAAAAACGCGTTCCAGTTGGCGGCGGAGTAGGGCAGCATCGTCATCCACCCGTCCTTGGTCTTGGCCGGCTTGCGGTGCCGCATGCGCTTGTAAACGGGTGGGCCAACGGGGGGTTCAAAGCTCAATCCGCCCATCATCTCCACGCTGTTGAACGCGGTCAGGGTCTCCAGCATGGGGACCTCGACCAATTGCCCCTCCCCACTGCGTTCCCGCTGGTACAGCGCGGCGCACACGGCGGACACCATGGCCATGCCGGTCAGCTTGTCCGCCGCCAGACTGGCGACGAATTGCGGCTCGTCGTCCGACCCGATGGCGCTGGCGAACCCGCTCGCCGCCTGGATGATCTCATCGAAGGCCGGGCGGGCACGCCACGGCCCGTCCTGCCCGAAGCCGGTGGCGACGGTGTAGATCAGGCGGGGGTTCAGCGCCTTGCACGCCTCATACCCGAACCCCAGGCGCCCCATCCCGGCCGGTCGAATGTTGGTCACGATGGCGTCGGCTGTGGGGATCAGACGGCGCAAAACCTCCTTCCCGCCCGAGGTTTTCAGGTCCAGGGACACCGACCGCTTGTTGCGGTTCAACTGCATGAAGTTGGCCGCCATGCCGCGGTTGCGGAACAGGCCGGAGTTGCGGGCGGTGTCGCCGCCGATTCCCTCGATCTTAATCACGTCCGCGCCCCAGTCCCCCAGCGTCTGGGTGGCGAAGGGGCCCAGCACGACGGTCGTCAGGTCCAGGATTCGGATGCCCTTGAGCGGGCCGGTTGCTTCGGTCATGGTCTCTCTTGCTTCCGGTTAACGCACAGCAGAGTAGCCGTTCCGGACGCATGGGGGAAACAGCATGGCCGAAGAAGCCTTCGACTACATCGTCACCGGGGCGGGATCCGCTGGCTGCGCCGTCGCCGCCCGCCTGAGCGAATCCGGCAAACACCGCGTGCTGCTGCTGGAAGCCGGCCCGCCCGACCGCAATCGCTGGATCCATGTTCCGATGGGATTCTCCCGGCTGTATTCGGACCCCAAGGTCAACTGGATGTACGATTCCGAACCGGAAGAGCAACTGAACAACCGTACCATGTACTCCCCGCGCGGCAAGACGTTGGGCGGCACCAGCTCGATCAACGGCATGGTCTACATGCGCGGCAACGCCGGCGACTACGACGAGTGGCGGCAGCGCGGCTGCACCGGTTGGGACTACGACTCCGTCCTGCCTTTCTTCAAGAAAGCCGAGAACCGGCTGAAGGGCGCCGATACATACCACGGCACCGGCGGGCCGCTGACCGTGACCGATCGCGAACCCGGCCACGAACTGACCGACGCGGTGATCGCCGCCATGGTGGAGTCCGGCCTGCCGCGCAACCCCGACGTGAACGGCGCGACGCAGGAAGGGGCCGGCTACTTCCAGGCCACCACCGGCAACAGCAAACGCTGGAGCACCGCGACCGCCTACCTCACCCCCGCTCGGGATCGCACCAATCTGGTGGTGCGGCCCAATTCCTTGGCGACACGGGTGATCGTCGAAAACGGCAAGGCCAACGGCGTGGAATACCGGGAGAACGGGGTTCCGCGCACGTCGCGGGCGCGCGTCGAGGTCGTGGTTTGCGGCGGCGTCTTCAACTCCCCGCAGTTGTTGCAACTCTCCGGCATCGGACCGGGTGCGTTGTTGCGGCAGTATGGCATCGAGGTCCTGCGCGACGTCCCGTCCGTCGGCGCGCATATGCAGGATCATTTCTACGTCAGGCAGGCCTATCGGGCGAGCCGCGAGGTGACGATGAACACGTTGGCGGGTTCCCTGCCCCGCAGCGCACTGGCCTATGCCCAGTATGTGCTGTTCAAATCCGGCCCGTTGGCGTCCAACGGCGTGCCAGCCGGTGGCTTCGCGCGCA
Source organism: uncultured Acetobacteraceae bacterium (assembly GCA_903924985.1). Taxonomy (GTDB): domain Bacteria; phylum Pseudomonadota; class Alphaproteobacteria; order Acetobacterales; family Acetobacteraceae; genus Rhodopila. Next base: position 28,263 of record CAIYDT010000136.1, on the reverse strand, counting down.
GCGATCCGCGGCTGGAGAGGCCCGACCTACAATTCAATTTTTCTCCATTCTCCTATGCCACAAGGGGCCCCAAAGGCGCGATCGCGCACGATTTTCCGGGATTCAGCCTAAGCGCGATCCACCTGAAACCAGACGCTCGCGGCACAGTGACACTAAAAAGCCCCGATCCCCTGGCCGCGCCGATGATCAAATTCAATTTCTTGCAGACTCAATATGATATGCAGGCCTTGATGACCGCGATGAAGATGGTGCGGTCGTTTACGCGACAACCCGCGCTGGCCCCCTATGTGGCCGAGGAAGTCGTTCCTGGGCCGCATATCCAGTCGGACGCCGACCTGGAAAAATCCATCCGCGAGAACGCCCAGTCCAACCTCCACCCGGTCGGCACCTGCCGCATGGGGCCGGAGGGCACCGATTCCGTGGTCGATGCCCGCCTGCGGGTGCATGGTGTCGGGAGTCTGCGCGTGGTCGATGCGTCGGTCATGCCGACCGTTCCCGCCGGCAATACCAACGCGCCGACAATCATGATCGCTGAGAAAGCGGCAGTGATGATCCTGGAGGATGCGCGCGCGGCGTGACCTGTTCATTCTGTCATGGCCGGGCTTGATGCGCCCGCCATGACGGGTTGAAAAGAATCAGCTTCCGTCCTTGCCCCACATATTCTCCCAAACCAGATCCTTCCAGCTCGCCGGCTTGGTCTTCAGCGTCCCCGCCTCGAACATGAAGTCGGCGCCCTTCTTGAAGCCCTTCGGGGTGGAGCTGTAACGTAGAATTTTCGGGTTGGTCATCAGCGCTTCGATCCACGCGATATCGCGCTTCTGCGGCTCGCGCGCCATGTAGATCTGCGCGGCCTCGTGCGGGTTGGTCTTGATGAATGCGAAGGCATCTTCCATCGCAGCGGCGGTGGCGGTGTAGAGTTTGGGGCTGCCGTCATGGAATTTTGGCGCCACGTAAAGCGCGGAAATGGACGAACCCGGCTCGATATAATCCTCGGAGTTCATCACCAGGTGAACCTTGCCAGTTTCCATCATTTCGTCGGCGAAGGGGGTGATCGCCAATTGGCTCCGCACAGCGCCCTGCCCGCTCAGGACGATCGCCATGCCGTCGGGATTGGACATGGAAACCAGATTCGAGTCGAAGCGGAACCGTTGATCCCAGCCGTATTCCTTGGCCGCCGCCATTTGCATCGCCAGCGCTTGCGCCGTGACCTTCAGCGCACTGATGGCGATGCGGTCGTTCGGCCCGATATCCTTGATGGTCTTGATATGCGGGTCGTTGGACAGCAGCAGAATCGGCCCGCCCGAGAGCGGTGTCATGACCCGTATCTTGCCTTTGGTTTTATCCCACAGCACGAAGGCCGGGCCGAAGCCGCCCATCGCGAGGTCCGCGTCCCCGGCCAGAATCAGATCGCTGCTCGCCGGGCCGCTGGCCATATGCGTCAATGTGACCTTCACCTCGCCCAGCCCCGCTGTCTTGGCGCGCTCCTGGATAAACCCGCGATCCGCCGCGACGTAGACGGGCAAATAGCCCAGACCATAGGGCATAACGATCCGGACTTCGTTCTGTTCCGCCCTGGCACATAGCGGCAGCAAAAGCAGCACCGCAAGAAGAAAGCGCTTCATGATTGTCCATCCGTGTTGATGATTTTGCGGGCGATCAGGTCGTCTATCTCAGTGGTATCCAGCCCGGCCTCGGCCAGGATTTCCCGGGAGTGCTGACCCAAACGCGGGGCAAATTTGCCCGTGGGAGGTTTGGTTTCCGACCAGGTGCTGGGCTCGCGCATGGTGCGGATGCGGCCCTCCGACGGATGGTCCTCCCACTTGAAGAACCCGGCATCGGCCAGATGCGGATCTTCCATCAGCGATTCCAGCGTGTGCGGCACCATGCAGGGGATGTCGTTCTCCTGCAGCAATTTCAGCCACTCGGCGTTGGTCCGGTGCTTCACCTCTTCCGCGATCATATCGTACAGCGCGTCGATATTCGCGGTGCGCGCCGTGATGTCGGCGAAGCGCTTGTCGCTTTCCAGCAAATGGCCCTTGCCAACGGCCTCGAAGAACCGCTTCCACTGCCCGTCGTTGTACGGCAGCACCGCGATGAACCCGTCCTTGCTGGCATAGGGCCGGCGGCTGCGCGACAACGTACGAGGGTAGCCGGCCGGGCTGGTCGGCGGGTCGAAGGTCTGGCCCTGCATGTGTTCGGACAACACGAACTGCGCCATGGTCTCGAACATCGGCACCTCGATCATCTGCCCGATGCCCGTGCGCGCCTGCGCCAACAACCCCGCCAGCAGCGCGTTCGCCGCAGCCCCGCCAACGATGCGGTCGATCGCCGCCATCGGGATGAACCGCGGCTCCCCGGTCGAGCGCTGCAACAGAGTCGGAATGGCGGAGGCCGCCTGAATCAGGTCGTCGTAGGCCGGCCGCCCAGCGTAGCGCCCCGCGCTGCCGTAACCCACCATGCTGAGATACACGATCTTCGGATTGATCTTGCGGATGGAGTCGTAATCCAGCCCGAGCCGAGCAAGCGCGGCCTGCCGGATATTGGACGCCAGGGCGTCGACGGTCGGCACCAACCGGAGAATAACGTCCCGCGCTTCCTTCTGCTTCAGGTCGATCGCGATGCTCCGCTTGCCACGACCATTGTGCTGGAACGTGCCGCTCATGCCGCGGTGCTTCGGCACGCCGGTATAGCGGGACGAATCCCCGCCGGGCGCCTCCACCTTGATCACGTCGGCGCCGAAATCCGCCAAAATGCGGGTGCACCAGGGCCCCATCTGCACCGTCGTCAGGTCGAGCACACGAATACCGGTAAGCGGCCCACTCATAAATACGGTTCCTCCTGTGTTGGTCCGATTATCGGCTCAGCCGCGTCCGCGCGCCAGCCTCAGGCTCGGTTTTTCCACCGATATCCAACTCACGTACCCCAGCACGCCCGCAATCGACAGCGCCAAAGCGCTCAGGAGCCAGGGATCGATCGTCCGAAAATTCCAGATGATCAGGGACTGAACCGGCCATCCGTAGAGGTAGACACCATATGAAATATCCTCGGTCCGGGTCAGCCGCCCCAGGTGTAACGGCCGAACGGCGAATGCGAACCAGAAGATCAAATAGCCGCCGAACAAGGCGAGGCTCGCCTCGGCCAGAGGCCAGAAGAACATCATACAGATCAGCAAGACCGCCGCCGCGATGGCGCCGGCATGACTCAGCTGTATTCGATCCCGGTACAGATAAAACAATGCGCCTACGGCGAAAATCATAAAGAACCGCGTGTCCTTCGCCAGGGACGGCAGCAGTGGTTCATGGACCTGGTGGCCACCCTCCACCGAACCGGCAACACTCAACACCAGCAGGGCAACGGCAACCGCGACCAATGCCTTCCAGAACCGGGGCCCCAACAGGCCCAACGCCCCCAGTGCGGCGACGGCCAAATAGCATTCGAACTCGAAGCGAATGGTCCACAGCGAGGAATTCAGCGTGGGGTACGGCAGGCCGGGAAACACGCCGATAACCTTCGGCGGCAACAGTGTCGCCATTTGGGTCAACAACCGCCCGACGCCACGCAAGGACAAGACCGCGGCCCCGCCGACGAAAGGCCCAATGCACAAAGCGCTGACCAGAAACGCCACCACGTATCCGGGTACAATACGTGCGACCCGCTTCTTCATGTAAAGGCCGATAGAGGGCGTATCAATGAAGCTCTTGGTGATCAGATACCCGCTGATCAGGAAGAACCCGTCGACCGCGACGTCCCCGCCGGTCAGCGTGCCGAATATCCGCGTCAGGAATTCCCGCGAGTGGTCCCCGTCCAGCAGCGCCGGGGAGTGAGACACGATTACCATGGACGCGAATACCAGCCGCAACAGGCCGAAATTATTGTCTCGTCTCGCTACCATCCACGCCGCCAAAACGCGCCGATGCCGTCGATATCCACAATCGGGTCCACGATGCCGCTGGCGTTACGGACATCGTGGATGGCTTGGGCGCAGGGCGGCGGTAAGCCGGAGAAGGAATCCGCCACCCACACCTGCCCGCCGGTATAACCATCGGCCTGGAACACCGCGCGCGCGAAGATGCAGACCCCGCCGCGCCATACGCCGGTTTCGATGAAATCTCTCGGTACACCGTCTTCCAGCACGGTCTCGAGACAATATTGCAAATTACCGAGGCGTGCGGACCCGATCATCGTATGGGCACTTAGCGGCCAATCCGCACCGCGTGCTCGAGCCTCCCGCCGTTCTTCCACGTTTTTTTGCCCCACACTTCCACGAGACCGTATCCGACGCTGCCCGCCAGCGCCGAAAGCGTCGATCCCACCAGTCGCTTCCATACCCGCCCTCTGGGGTCCAGACGGAACGGCGCCACATGCGCCAGCGCATGATCGATGAAGATATGGTCGGTCAGGCAACGCTTCATCAACTCGAGATAAAGCCTGGCCGGAGGCGGGGCGAACTGCATCATGCCCCTATGATCGCCTGTAAAGCCGGCCCGTTCAAGGGAGACCGCCCGCGTTGACGGCGGTCCGGGGTCCTGAGACCTTGGGGGCAACCCTCAGGAGTTCCCCCATGCCCCGCCTTCGCTTCGGTGCCTTCCTCGCCCCGCACCACCCCATTGGTGAGCACCCGATGCTGCAATTCCAGCGCGACATCGGCCTGGTCGAGCAGCTCGACCGTCTCGGTTACGACGAGTTCTGGTGCGGCGAGCATCACTCGAGCGGGTGGGAGACGATCGCATCCCCGGAAATGTTCCTGGCGGCCGCCGCCCAACGCACCCATCGCATCAAGCTGGCGACCGGCGTGGTGTCCCTGCCATATCACCACCCCTTCCACGTCGCACAGCGGATGGTGCAGCTCGATTACATGAGTGGTGGGCGTGCCATCTTCGGCTCCGGCCCTGGCGCGCTGGCGTCCGACGCGCACACGCTCGGCGTCGATCCCATGCTGCTACGCGACCGGCAGGATGAGGCGATCGGTGTCATCCGCCGGCTGTTTGCCGGGGAGCGGGTGACACACAAATCGGATTGGTTCCAACTAAACGACGCCGCCCTGCAATTACTGCCTTTGCAGGAGGAAATGCCCTTCGCCGTGGCCTCCCAGATCAGCCCGTCCGGTATGACGCTGGCGGGGAAATACGGCGTCGGCATCATCTCCATCGGCTCCCTGTCCGATGAGGGCCTGAACGCCCTGCCGACGCAGTGGAATTTTGCCACGGCCGCCGCGCTGAAGCACGGCAAAACCGTGGACCGCGCGAACTGGCGCGTGTTGTTGAGCTGGCACATCGCCGAAACCCGCGAAAAAGCCCGCGAGCAGGCCCGCGACGGCCTGCTGCGCCATCACAATGAGTACATCACGGCGACTTTGCAGCGCCCCGGCGCCCGCCCCTTCAAGGACGGGGACACGGCCGTGGACGCAATGGCGTTCTCTAAAGGTGCGGCTGCCACCATCGGCACCCCTGACGACCTGGTGGAGCGCATCAAGCAGGTAATCGACATCAGCGGCGGCTTCGGCACCGTCGTCGGGTTCGTGCACGACTGGGCCAGCCCGGAGAACACCGCCCGCAGTTGGGACATGGTCGCCCGCTATGTGGTGCCGGAGATCAACGGCTATCTGGCCGGGCTGCACAAGTCCCGTGAATTCGTCGCCAACAATCGTGAATATTTCGACCGTGCCCGCCAAGCGGTGATGGCGAAGATCAACGAGAATGAACTGGCCTCGGCCGCGCTGGCGGTGACGAAGTCGCCCATGCTGGCCGCGTCGTCCAGCAATGTGCCGGATTTCGCGGCGCAGCGGACTGAGACATAAGTGAAGAACCCGTCACGCGGGTCTTACTTTTCGGGCGGCCCAGGGATGGCAGCGTTGCCGACGGTTGTTTTACTTTCAGATGATTTGAGCCGCTACCGTTCCATTCGCCCGACCGTTGCGGAATGGCCGAAACCGTGGTTAGCATGCCCGAAGCAGGGGCGGATGAGCCGCCTATCCGGGGAATACCGGCTGAGGTCGCGGTTGCCGGCCAAGTTTGCATATTTTCTCGCCGGACGGCGCAAGCAGGACGGCGGGCCCGCAACTCTCGTGTTCCATAAGGCGTTGTCATGCAGCCTGCCAGCGCTTTCGCGGCCAACCATCGTTTTGGAGAAGCTCAGACTTCGGTTCGTGCCGAGGATCGGCCGCTAGTCACCGGGGCAGGCCGGTTCACGGACGATCTCACACTGCCGGGCCAGACATACGCGGTGTTCGTGCGCGCGGTGCTCGCGCACGCGACCATCAGGTCGGTTCGCACCGAAGCCGCCTTGAAGATGCCGGGCGTGCTGGCGGTGATCACCGGACGCGATCTCGCCGCCGATAAGATAGGTTCCCTCCCACCTGCCTTCACGCCACCCGGCCGGCATGGAAAGCCGATGGTCGCCGCTTCGATGCCGGTTCTGGCCTTGGACCGCGTGCGCTATGTCGGCGAGCCCATCGCGCTGGTCGTCGCCGGAACGTTGCGGCAGGCACAGGACGCGGCGGAGATGGTGGAGGTCGAACACGACGCCTTGTCCGCCGCCGCGGATGTACGAAGCGCGATGGCACCGGACGCGACGCCGCTCTGGCCCGCCGCGCCGGGCAATATCGTTTTCGACTGGGAGGACGGCGACACGAGCGCGGTGGACTCGGCGTTCGCCACCGCCGCGCATGTCGAGACGATCACCCTCGCCGACACGCGCCTCGCCCCGGCTTCCCTGGAGCCGCGCGCCGCGATCGCCACGTACGACCCGTCGACCGGACGCATGACCCTGATCGCACCGACCCAGGGTGTCGCGATCGTGCGGCGAATGCTGGCCGAGTTCGTGTTCGGCGTGCCGGTGGACAGGATCCGCGTCCTGACGCACGACGTCGGTGGCGGTTTCGGCATGAAGGCGCAAACGTACGTCGAATACGCGGCGGTGATGTATGCCGCGCGCCGGATCGGGCAGCCGGTGAAATGGTGCGGCACGCGGCTGGAAAGCTTCCTTGGCGACACCGCTGGCCGCGACGGCGTCCTCGAAGGCGAACTGGCGCTCGACTCCACCGGCCGTTTCCTGGGCCTACGGGTGCGCACGTATGTCGGGCTCGGCGCCTACACTACGACCTTTTCGTCGATCTTCGCGACGACCAACACCAAGAACTGCCTGTCCAGCGTTTACGTCATTCCGGCGATTCACATAGGCGTCAAATCGGTGCTGACCAACGCCGCGCCGCTCGGACCCTATCGCGGGGCCGGAAGGCCGGAGGCGATCTATGTGATCGAGCGGCTGATCGACAACGCCGCCCGCGCCATGAAGATCGACCGCGTAGAACTGCGTCGCCGCAATCTGATCCCACCCGCCGCGATGCCGTATCGCGCGGCGAATGGGCAGATTTACGACAGCGGCGACTTTCCCGCGGTGCTGGAAAAAGCGCTGGTGGCGGCTGACCTCGCCGGTTTCGCCGCCCGCCGCGTGGAGGCCGAGCAGGCCGGAAAGTTGCGCGGGATCGGCGTTTGCTGCTTCCTGGAGGTGGCCGGCGGCATTCTCGACGAGACGGTCGACCTGCGCTTCGAGGCGGGCGGAACGGTCGCCCTGCGAACCGGTGTGCAGGCCATGGGACAGGGGCATCTCTCAACATTTCCGCCACTCATCGCGCGTGTGCTGGGGATCGATCCATCCCAGGTGCGGCTGGTGCAAGGCGACAGTGACGAGGTTCCCGTGGGCACGCCCAGTGTCGCATCCCGCTCGATCATGATGGCCGGCGGCGCGGCGAAGCTCGCCTGCGATCGGGCGATCGAGAAGGGCAGGCTGGCGGCGGCCCATCTGCTGGAGGTGGGCAAAGGCGACATTGGCTTCAGCGATGGTGTGTTTCGGGTCGTTGGCACCGATCGCGCGATCCATATTCTCGATCTGGCGCGCCGCCTCGAAACAGTTCCCTTTCCCGAGGAGCTGGCCGGAGGGCTCGACACGATCGCGCGATTCGACTCACCGGGCATGACGTTCCCGAACGGCTGCCACATCTGTGAGGTCGAGATCGATCCCGAAACCGGCGCGGTATCCGTCGTGCGCTACACCGCGGTCGACGACGTCGGCAACGCGCTGCATGAAACGATCGTCGAGGGCCAGATCCACGGTGGCGTCGCGCAAGGTCTTGGCCAGGTGCTCGGCGAACAGGTGGTTTATGCGCCGGATGGACAGCTCCTCACCGGCTCGTTCATGGACTATCGTATGCCGCGCGCCGATGATCTGCCGCCGATGCGCGTGCTGCACCACGCGGTGCCCGCCACGACCAATCCACTGGGCGTGAAGGGCGCAGGCGAATCGGGTGTCGCGGGCGCGTTGCCATCGGGTGCTGCCGCCATTCTCGACGCCTTGTCCAGCCATGGGGTGACTCATCTCGACCTACCAATGACACCGGAGCGGATATGGGCCGCCTTACGGCAAGTCTGATTTCGGGCCTAGCCAAGTAATCCACCATGCGGTCTGGTCGCACGCCGTCCTCGTTCGGTCGGTCCTCAAGGATCAGGACCCTGACCGTCGTGAAGCCGCCCGTTCATTTGGTATCTTATACGTCGGCTTCACAACGACTTATGTGGCATCAAATTCCCCGGTCAATCATGTATATTTTTTTGCGATCAACACCCAAAATGTCAAACAATGCCTTACCCATACGAAAACTGCGCGGTTGACATCCCACTCCAACCACCGTCGACTCGCCTCCAAGGAAACCCCAAGCGAGACTCCCAACCATGCAAGACCCAGTCGACGTCCTGATCATCGGCGCTGGCGCCTCCGGTGCCGCCGTGGCATGGAGCCTCGCGGAAACCAAGATGCGCATCGTCTGCCTGGAACAGGGGGGACTGGCCGAAATCGTCCGAATTTCCCGCCACCGGCCGCGACTGGGAAGCACGCCAGCTCGGCGACATGGCCATCAGCCCGAACCGGCGCGGGCGGGCGGTGGATTATCCGGTTAGCGAGGACAACTCCCCCATCAAGATCGCCAACTACTGCGGGGTCGGCGGCGGCACCACGCTCTATGCCGGGCATTACCCGCGCTTCCACCCCTCCGACTTTCGGGTCAAATCGCTCGACGGCGTCGGCGATGACTGGCCGATCGACTACCGCACCCTGGAACCCTTCTACGCCGAGAACGACCGCATGACCGGCGTGTCCGGCCTGGCCGGCGACCCCGCCTACCCTCCCAAACAGCCCGTGATGCCGCCTTTGCCGCTGGGCACATCGGGCCAGGCGCTGGCGAAAGGCCTGAACAAGCTCGGCTGGCACTGGTGGCCGTCCGACAGCGCCATTGCCACCCAGGATTACGAGGGGCGGGCAAAGTGCATCAACCTCGGTCATTGCACCTCCGGCTGCGCGCAGGGTGCCAAAGCCAGCACCGACATCACCTACTGGCCCGAAGCCATCCGCGCCGGGGTTGAAGTCAGAACTCGTGCTCGGGTGAAGGAAATAACAGTCGGAGCAAACGGCATGGCATCCGGCGTCATTTATTACGACGCCGACGGCAAGGAGATATTCCAGCCGGCCGAGGTCGTGATAATGGCCTGCAACGGTGTGGGCACGCCGCGCATCCTGCTGAACTCGAAATCCGCGAAATTCCCCAACGGCATCGCCAATTCCAGCGGATTGGTCGGCAAGAACCTCATGTTCCACCCCTACGCCCAGATCTACGGCTATTTCGACCAGCCGATGGATGGCCATCGCGGCCCAGGCGACTGCATTTGGAGCAAGGAGTTCTACGAAACCGACGCCTCCCGCGGGTTCCTGCGCGGCTGGACATTCGAATTTACCCGCGGCCAGGGCCCCATCATGTCGGGTGTCCAGGGTTCGGCCACCGGGCGCATCCCCTGGGGCGCCGGCCACCACAATGCATTTCGGAAGCTGTTCGGCCACCGCGCCGGCATGGTCGCGATCTGCGAGGACCTGCCGGAGGAACATAACACCGTCACGTTGGACCCGGTCCTGAAAGACTCCAGCGGCATTCCCGCGCCAAAAATCGATTACACCCTCAGCGAAAACAGCCGCCGCATGCTGGATTTCGCGGTCGAGCGCGGATCGGACATCCTGCGCGCCGCCGGTGCCTACGACGTGGGGTTCGAGAAACCCTTGGGCCATGGCGGTTGGCATTTGATGGGCACCGCGCGAATGGGCAAGGACCCGGAACGGTCCGTAGTGAACGAATGGGGCCGCAGCCATGACGTAAAGAACCTGTTCGTGGTAGACGGCAGCATCTTCGTGACGTCCGCCGGCGTGAACCCCACCTGCACCATCCAGGCCCTCGCCCTTTACGTCGCCGACAGCATCAAGCAACGTCTCGCCACGCTGTTCGACTAAGAAGAAGGAGGATCCAAGGTGACTCCCTATCGGCATAAGATCGAGACGCCTGCCGCGTGGACCGGCCGTGAGATCGGCGGCAAGGCCGGTCTGACGTATCGACTGACCCCGGCACAGTTGGCGGCGTTCGGCGCCGCGCTGGACCACACCCGCCATATGCGGCCGCAGGAAGCCACCCGCGAAGACTTCGATCACCCCGAAATCGTCGCCCTGACCGCGTGGCTGGAAGAGACCATCCGCCATGGCCGTGGCGCCGTGCTGCTGTCCGGCATAACCCCCGGCACCCATTCCCAGGAGGATATGGAACGCATCTATTGGGGCATCGGCTGCCGCCTCGGCGTCCCTGTCGAGCAAAGCTCCCTTGGCGACCGCCTGGGTCACGTGCAACACGTCAAGGACGACCCGGTCGCGCGCGGCTACCGCAGCAACGAAGAGCTGATGCCGCACACCGATTCCTACCGCATCGTCGGCCTGATGTGCTTGCAACGCGGTGAGAGCGGGGGATACAGCCGTATCGTCAGCAGCCTCGCGGTTCACAATGAAATCCTGGCGACCCGGCCCGACCTGCTGGAACCGCTGTACGACGGCTACTACTACGCCATCGCGGAAGCCCGTTTTTCCGCCAACCCCGTCACGGATTTCAAAATCCCCGTGTTCTGCTGCATCGACGGCAGTGTCAGTTGCGGGATTTCACGCAGCTTCATCGACGATGCCGCCAAGCTGCGGGGCGAACGGGTGCCCGCGAAACTGATCGAAGCCCTGGATTACTTCGACGCCACCGCCGAACGCGACGATCTCCGCGCGAAGTTCCTGCTGGAACCCGGCGAGATGCTGCTCTGGCACAATTTCCAGATGCTGCATGCCCGCGACGCGTATCGGGACTCACCCGAACACACACGGCATTTGCTGCGCCTGTGGCTGCGGATCGAGAACGACCGGCCGATCGCAGACGCGATTCTGCAACGCGCCGCGATCTACGAACGGCTCTATCAGGAACGGAGGGAACGCGTGTTGGCGTAACCTGCCAGACCGTGGGCACCATGGTAATCGAGCCATTTCGAAGCCTCGGTCGGGAGCGCCTTGCCGAGGGTCAGCAGCGCCTCGACTGGGTCGGTTGCAATCTCCGTCCCGTCATTCCGCCGCCTGAGTGACAGCCTCCGCCTTCCAGCTCTTCAGCACCGGCAGCACCTCTTTCGCGAACAGTTTCAACCCACGCTCCGCGACATCGTACGGCACTCCCCCGAACCGGAACGCCGCATTCAACTCGAATTCCCCTATCACTGCTCGGCGGGATTCCAACTCGCGCAGGATGCGATCCGGCGTGCCCCACATCGCCGCCTCCATGAAGCCCGCCACTGCGCCTTCATGCCCACCCTTGCGAGCGATTTCGGCTTTCTGGGCATAGGCGTCGTAGCCTTTCACGGTCTGGAAATGCTGCCCCAGGAATTCGTAGTGGTGGAAATTGCTCTCCACGAATTTTCCCATGTACTGCTTTGCGTTGACCTCGGCTTCCGCCAGGTCCGGCCCGCAGATGCAGAAATCCGTGATCATCATGTGCGGCGCCGGGCAGCCGTGATATCTCATGTGCAGATCGCGATTACGCTGGATCGCCGGCAACCGCATGTGCCAAGGACGGTCGGAGAACATGACCATGTGCCCGCCGAGACGAGAGGCGGAATCGACCGAATCCTCCGACGAGGCCACCGCGTAGATCCGTCCATCGAAGCTGTATTTCGGGCGAGGGCGAATTTCGATACGCGGCTGCTTGTAGTGCTTGCCGTTGCCCTCCATGAAACCGGTACGCAGCGCCTCCACGATCATGGGGGCGGCTTCGTCGAACCGCTCCCGCGTTTCGTCCATGCTGCCGCGGAACGCGTCGAACTCACGCCGAGCGAGGCCGCGCCCCATGCCGAGGCGCAAACGCCCGCCGCTAAGCAGGTCCAGCACCGCCGCCTGCTCCGCCACCCGCAATGGATCGTGCCACGGTAAAATAACCGCCGCCGTGCCCAATCCCACGTTCGGGCAGGCCGCCGCGAGGTAGGTCATCAGCTGCAGATTATCGGGGCAGAAGGAGTAATCGAAGAAGTGATGCTCCGCCGACCAAAGCGCATCGAACCCCGAGTCGGCGGCGATGCGGGCGAGCTTGATTTCTTCGTCCCAGACCCTGTCATCGCTGCAATTTTCCCAGCCGTAGCTGGCGAAAACCATCATCATACCGACGTCCATAGGCGTTATTCCCTGCAAACCGTACCGTCGTGAACGGCCATGAAATGAAGAATGTGATCGGCGCATTGCGACGGAGCCAGTACCCAGACCATGTGATAGGTGGTCGGTATGTGCACGATGCGGATATTCGCGATTTTCTCCCGCAGCACCGCCTCCTGCTCTGACGTGATTTTGCCGCCATCCGGATACAACCCGAGCACCGGCATCTTGATAGACGTCAGGACCGGCGTCGCATCGGCTTTCGACGCCAGCCGCGACATCGCAATCAGAACGTTCACATCCGATTTGCCGCTTTCATCGGCATACCATTCCATCATCCTTGGGTCGGTACCCGGCGGAAAGCGCGTGGCGGTGTTGACCGCCGACGTCCAACCGCGCGATCCCATTTCCCGCAGCGCATCCTGCCAGGTCGGGTAATTCAGCGCGAATGTCTGCTGCGTCCAAGAGCTGATCGACAGCGGCGCCGCCAGCAGCGACAGCGTGCGCACACGACCCGAATGCCGAGCGGCCAGCACCATGCCGATGATGCCGCCGAGGGATTCGCCACAATAGTGGAACGTCTCGGCACCCAGGCTATCGGCGATGCAGATCAGGTCGGAGACGTAGTTATCGACCGTGATTCCCGACGCCAGGTCGAAATCCCGCGACGATTCGCCCAAACCGCGCAGATCGGGCGTCACCACCCGGAAGAAGCGGCTGAGATAGGGGATCATGCTCCACCAGAATTTGGAGGAGCGGGAATACCCGTGCTGCAGAATCAGGATCGGTGCCTGCTTCCACGGATCGGTGTAGTCATGCATCGCATAATGCAGACGCACGCCATCCCTGGCCGTTACGAATGGCATGGCCTCAATCTCGTTTGAAACGATACATGAACCGGTCCGGCCCGTCCGACGTCACCAACCCTACGGTGGGGGACGGGAAATGGATGGGCATGATCAGCGTCGGCGTATCCGCCACCGACGACAGGAACGACCGGCGGGAAACCGCCGCCTGTGTCGGGTTCCAATCCACGCCCGGGCACCAGTCCGGCTCCCGGCACTGGATGTTGTGGTGCATCATGTCACCCGTCACCACCGCCCGCTGCCCGCGCGAGAAAATGTTGACGCAGCAGTGGTGCGGCGAGTGCCCGGGGGTCGGTGTTAGCGTAACGGTGTCGTCCAGCGCATAGTCGTCGTCGACCAGCAACGCCTGACCGGCTTCGACAATGGGTAAACAATTATCGCGGAACACCGTGCCGGGCGGGTTGTTACCCTTCTTATGTTCCTCCTCCCAAATCGCGTATTCCTTCTTGTGAAAAATATACTTCGCGTTCGGGAAGGTCGGCACCCAGCGGCCGTCGCGCAAGGTCGTGTTCCAGCCGGTGTGGTCGATATGCAGGTGGGTGCAGAAGACGTAGTCGATGGATTCGTGGCTGACGCCGAGGGCGAACAGTTCTTTCCGCCAGCGCTCCTTCCCCGGGAAGTCGAACGGCGCCGGGTGGCCTTTGTCTTCACCGGTGCAAGTGTCCACGAGGATGGTGTGCTTGGGCGTGCGCACCACGAAGGTCTGGTAGGTCACCACGATCATGCCGAGGGCTTGGTCGAACACCTCCGGCTCCATGGACGGCAAATGCTTGTCCCATATCTCCTGCGAGAACTTAGGGAAGAACTGCGCGGGGTAGCGCCAGGGCCCTTCCCGCTCGATGACCGCGTCGATGGTGATGTCGCCGATTCTGACCTGTCGCATGGCTGTTTCCCCCTTAATGTCCGCACCAGACTAGCCTACCCCTTCTCCACATTCCAGAACACCGGAGCCGGACCGCGCAGCTGGCCGGTGATATTGTTCCGCCAGGCGCCCGACGTCAGATATTGACCAAGCGGGATGTACGGCACGTAATCGAAGCATGCGAGTTGCAATTGTTCCGCGATCCGCTTGCGTTCCACCGCGTCGTCGCTATCGATCCAGGCATCGCGCAATGCCTCGATTTTCGGGTTGTCCGGCCATCCCACCCAGGCGTCCTTACCGTTGGTACGCATGCCGCCGGCCAGTACGGGGTTGCCGTAATCGACAGACGGGAAGCCGGAGGGAAACAACGACCAGCCCCCCTTATCCAACGGGCCTGAATTCGAGCGCCGCTGCGTGACGGTGCCCCAGTCCGTCGTCTGAATTTCGATGTTGAGGCCCACTTTCTGAAAGGCGCCCTCGGCGACCTGACACAGAGCATCGTAGGCCGATGGATCGGTCGGGTGCATGAACACGATACGCTCACCATTGTAGCCGCCGTCTTTCAGCATCTTCTTGATCGCCTCGGCGCTGGGCGGGTGGCGGATCGCGTCCATCCCCGCGTCGCTGTCGCATTCCGATCCAGGCAGGAAGAAGCCGGCCGGGGCGCGCCAGCCGTCGCGCTCCTCCCCCATGACGGCGGTCATTTCCTCGACCTGGTCGATCGCGGCCAACATGGCGCGCCGCACCACAACATTGGCAGTGGGGCCCTGGATGAAGTTGGGCCGCAGCACGGGGAACACGCCGTGGGTGTCGATGCGGCCCACTGTCACGCCTGGGGCCTTGCGCAGCATCGGCAGCAGGTCGGGTAGCGGCATTTCGATCCAGTCTACCTCCCCTGTTGTCAGGGCGCTGGCCGCGGTGGCGGCGTCGGGGATCACCCGCCATTCCACCCGGTCCAGCTTCACGTGATAGCCGCCCCAGCCGTATTCGACCTTCTCTGGCCGAGGCACATACTTGTCCCACTTTGCCATCATCGCCCTGCTGCCGACGACGAACTCGTCCGCCACCCAGCGGAACGGGCCGCTACCGACGCATTCCGCGACTTGCTTGTAAGGGTCCTTGGCAAGCCGCTCCGGCATCATGGCGCAGGTGGGCTGGGTCTTGCACAGGGCGTTGGGTAGGAAGGGGAAGGGCCGCTTCAGCCGCCAGACGATGGTGCGGTCGTCCGCGGCTTCCAGGGCATCCAGTCTGGTCTCAATGTAGGCACCGATGGGATCACGCACCATCCAACGCCGCAGTGATGCCACGCAATCGCGCGCCAGCACCGGCGTGCTGTCATGAAACCACTGATCGGGGCGCAGCTTCATGGTCCAGCGCTTGCCGCCATCTTCGACCAAATGTCCTTCCACCATATGCGGGTGGGGGTTTAGCGCGATGTCGCGGGTGTACAGTGTTTCATACAGCATCAACCCCAGGGTCCGCGTCGCCTGCGCGGGGTTCCAGACCGGATCGAAGCTGGGCGGGCTGGTGGTCGGCACGAACACCAAGGTCTTGGTGGCACCGCCGACCGCTGGGGCGGCGAGTGCGGGACGGGCCGCCACCGTGGCGGCACCGGCCATGAAATGGCGACGGCGCATGCGATACTCCGGACGTTTGCTTGGCCGGAGTATCGCATGACTCTCCTCAGGGCGAAACCACGATCGGCGTCGGCTCCTGGAAGCCTTAGCCATCGCCTCATTTTCCGCTGCTCGTCCTGAGCACTAAAAGACTCCATATTCAGGCTTTGGCATTCCAAAAAATCAGGGCCCTGTCATCTGGATTCCGGTTCGTTCAAATTGCTCTGGCCCCCCTCCCCGATGCCCGCGAACCCAGAAGCGTCCCGCCAAACACCTCGATTCGCGGGACGGAGCCATGGTACCCCAGAAGACGCTGACGTTTGAACAAACCCACGGCTTTCTCGCAACCCTGTTCGATGGCGATATACACGCTAAACGGGTCCTGTCGCTGACAAGTACAGTCTTTCGCTGCTGACCGGGCATAACCGCACTACCCAGGTGAAATGGCTCACCGTCGACACCAAGACCTTGAAAGATCGCCGCAACGGCTACGAGGGCTGGATCCTGATGCGGTTGCTGCCCCAGATCAAGAAATTCACCAAGCCGCGCCGGGCGACCACGCGGGCGACGACGGAGGGAGGAAACTCCGCGTTACGCATAGGCATGCACCTTCCCGCCGGCGCGGACGCAGCGGGCCATCCGCCCCGCCGAGGGGTAACGGGGTTCGGGGGGTGCGGTAAGGCATTCGCCTGAGGCTTGCGAGCAACGCGGCGCGAAGGCGCAACCCAGGGGCAATTGGCGCAAATCCGGTGGGCTGCCAGGGATCGCGTCGATGTCGTGATCCCGATCCTGGCCGTGCACGGTGGAGGCCATCAGACCCTTTGTGTATGGGTGCAACGGATTGGCGAGGACGTCGGCAACCGGCCCTTCCTCCACCACCCGCCCGGCGTACATTACGGCGATACGGTCGGCAATTTCGCTGGCCACACCCAGATCGTGGGTCACGAAGATCGTTGCCATGCCCATTTCCCGCTGCAATTTCCGGAGAAGGATCAGCACCTGGATTTGCACGGTGGCGTCCAGCGCGGTTGTCGGCTCGTCGGCCAACAACAGGCGGGGACCGCAGGACAGCGCCATCGCGATCATTGCCCGCTGCCGCAGACCGCCGGATAGCTCATGCGGGTAATTGTTCAACCGCGTCACCGCGGACGGAATCTTCACCAATTCAAGCAATTCCAGCGCTCGGGCGCGCGCCGCCGCTTTCGTGCCGCCCTTGTGGCGCCGGATCGTTTCGACAATCTGGTCCCCAATCGTGTAGACGGGATCGAGCGCAGTCATCGGCTCCTGAAAAATCATCGAAACGGACCCGCCGCGCAGGCGGCTCAGACCGGCGGAATCCAGTGCCAGAACGTCCTGACCATCGACCCGGATGTTGCCGGAAATACGAGCCTTGTTGGATGGCAGAAGGCGCATCAGGGCGCGCAGGGTGACGCTCTTGCCGGAACCGGATTCACCGAGGATGCACAGAACCTCCCCGGGATGGACGCTGAATGTTACGCCATTCACCGCGTACGCTGTCGACTCACGGGTGATGAAACGGACGTTGAGGTCTTCGACCTCGACCAGTACAGAGCTCATATCAGTGCAATCCCGTTGCGAGCGAGTGGCCGGACGAGGGGTCCCGCATGTGGCAGGCGGCGATATGGGAGTCGCGGTCGTGCCATTCGCCCAGCATCGGTTGAACAGCGGCGCACACGGATTCCGCGAATTGGCAGCGGGTGCGGAACCGGCACCCCGAGGGCGGATCGATCGGGCTGGGTGGATCGCCGTTCAGCGGCGGTTCCTCGATCCGGTTCGCCGGGTCCATCGACGGTCGGGATGCCAGTAGCGCCACGGTGTAGGGATGCTTCGGGCGGGAAAATATTTCGTGCACCGGGCCGAGTTCGACCACCGCACCAAGGTACATCACCAGCACGCGGTCGCTGATGTAGCGGACGACACTCAAGTCGTGGCTAATGAATAAGTATGTCAGGTTAAAGTTCGTTTTCAGTGCCCGCAGCAGGTTCAGCACCTGCGCCTCTACGGATTTATCGAGCGCGGATACCGCCTCATCCAAAATGACCATGCGCGGTTCGATCGCCAGTGCTCGGGCGATATTCACCCGCTGCTTTTGGCCACCGGATAATTCGTGCGGGTAGCGCGGTCCGAACAGATCGGGTTTCAGCCCCACTTTCACCAGCACGTCGCGGGCGATGCGCCCGGCCTCGGCCTTGGTCTTGCCGTGCACATGCGGGCCGAAGGCGATAGAGTCCCGCACCGGCATGCGCGGGTTCAGCGACGACGCGCTGTCCTGAAACACCATCTGCACCTGGCGGCGCAGGGCGTTGACGCTGATGCCGCGCATTTCGCCGACGGGGTCGCCGTCGAACACCAGTTCGCCGCTATCCGGTTCGATCAAATGCAGCAACAAACGGGCCAGGGTTGACTTGCCGCAGCCGCTTTCGCCGACGATGCCCAAGGTTTCGCCCTTATGGATCGTGAACGATACGCCATCGACAGCCCGCACCATGGCACCGGGTGCACCGCCTTTAACCTTGAAGTGCTTGCTCAGGTTGCGGGCAATCAGCAATGGCTGTGCCGGGCCGCCCCGGTCAAGGGTTTCTTCGTCCATCATCATCACATCCTCACATCCATGGCCGAGCGGATTCCGTCACTGACGAGGTTGAAACTAATCGAGGTGATCAGGATCGCCGCCCCTGGCAGGGCGCAGATAATTGGGTTGACGTAGATCGACTGCCGCAACGTGCTGAGCATCAGGCCCCAGTCGGCGGTCGGCGGTTTCACGCCCAGCCCCAGGAACGACAGGCCGGACGCCAGCAGAATGCCCACGCTCACCAACGACGATGCGTAGATGAACATCGGACCCAGAACGTTCCCCAGGATGTGGAAACGCATGATGGTGAAGGTGCCGGCACCGGTGGCGCGCGCGGCCTCCACGAAGTCCAGGTTTTTTACCTGCGCCGTAGCGGTTTCGGCCACGCGGCACATCGCGGGGGTGAACACCATCGACAAAGCGATCATGCCGTTCGTCGCACCGCCGCCCATCGCGCCGGAAATGGCGACGGCCAGCAGCACCGAGGGGAAGGCATAGAACACATCCATCGTACGCATGATCGCGGTGTTCACCCGACGGCCGCCGAAGCCGCCGATGACGCCCAGCGTGCCGCCGACCACCGTTGCGATGGCAACCGGCACCACCCCCATCAGCAGCGACACCCGCCCGCCGTAAATCAGTCGGGACAGCAAATCGCGGCCTAGTTCGTCGGTACCGAGCAGGTGCCCTTTCCAGCCCATCGGCTTGAGACGGCCGATGATGGCCTCCTTGTAGGGGTCGAAGGGCGCCAGCAGCGGCGCGAACACCGCCGCCAGAACAATCGTCAGAACGACGCAACCAAAAAACATCGTCACCGGATCGTAGCGCAGCCGGTAACCGACTGAGCCCCAGTAGCCCCGTTGTTTCGGTGCCGCTTGTTCCACGATTGTATTATGAGGGAGGGTCATGGAATTCGACATGGTCAGGTCCGCCTGATGCGCGGATCGATCAAGGATTGCAGCAGATCGACCAGCAGGTTGGTAGCGACGAAAACCAAAGCCAAAAGCAGGATGGTTCCCTGCAACACCGGCACATCCCGGTTGATGATGGCCTTGCTGAGCAAGAAGCCGCTGCCGGGCCAGGTGAAGACGGTCTCCACCAGGATCGATCCCCCCATGAGGTAGCCGAACTGCAGGCCCATCACGGCCAGCACCTGCGGCAGGGCATTCTTCAGCACATGGCGGATCACGGCCGGCTCACTCAGGCCTTTGGCGCGCAGGGTGATGACGAAATCCTGGTTCATCACCTCCGCCACCGCCGCCCGTGTGGTGCGGGCGATGATGCCGATCGGCACCATCGACAGGGTTATCACCGGCAGCACCATGAAGCGGGCATCGGCCCAGCGCAGGATGCAGAAACCGTCGGAGCCGTTGGCACCCATGCCGGTGGCAGGGAGTACCATGGCCTCGACGGCAAAGAGAATGACCAGCACGATGCCGAACCAATAATTCGGCAGGCTGACGCCGATAACGGCCGTTCCAGTCAACAGACGGTCGATCCACTTGCCGGGAAAGCAACCGGCGATGGCGCCCATCGTGAAGCCGGTGGAAAACGCGATGGGAACCGCGAACAAGGCTAGCGTAGCAGTGTTATGCAGGGCGCCCATGACCTCCAGGATCACCGGCCGGCGAGTGGCGATCGATTGCCCGAAATCGCCGACCAGCACACGGCCGAGCCATTTCAGGAATTGAATCGGCAAGGGCTGGTCGAACCCATAGGCAGCCTTTACCAACGCAATGGTCTCGGCCGAGGCATCCGACGGCAGAATGGTCTGCAGCGGATCGCCGGGCGCCAGATATACCAAGGAAAAGCAGACGATGCTGACGCCGAACGCGATCGGTAACGCGTAGAATACCCTGCCGATAAACAGGTTGATCATGGCATCACCTCGATCGGCGTCAGATCCTGGAACCAGTTCTGGGCCTGCACGAAGCCCTTGAGTTTCGGCGATAAGGCCCGAGGGTTGATGTCGTGCACCACGAAAATCATCAGCGCCTTTTCGCTGTGCAGTTCATGCAATTTGGTCAGAAGTTCCAGGCGTTTTTCGGCGTCGAACTCGTTCAGAATATCGGTGATCAGGGTTTCCGCTTCCGGATCGTAGAAGTGCCCCCAATTCGCGCCGGCTGGCGACCAATGGAATTTCCATACTGGC
The DNA here is from genome assembly GCA_903924985.1 of uncultured Acetobacteraceae bacterium. GTDB lineage: Bacteria > Pseudomonadota > Alphaproteobacteria > Acetobacterales > Acetobacteraceae > Rhodopila. The sequence goes on along the minus strand of CAIYDT010000136.1, from coordinate 7,643 downwards.
TTAATCAGCGCGCTGAGCGGATCCAGCAGCCCGCGTGAACCGTTGTACCCGTCAATCTCGGGGTATTTCGCCACACCCGAGCGGGCGATCTCGATCAGGCTGTTCCAGTCCATGACCTTGAATTCGATCTGGAACCCAACCGCCTCCAACTGCGCCTTGAACAATTCGTTCATTGGCAGCGGTTGCATTTGCCCAGACCCCGACGTGGAAATCGCCAGCGTCAGCTTGCAGGGCATGCAGCCGGCTTCTCTCAGCAGTGCCTTCGCCTTGTCCGGATTGTATTCGTATTTCACGGGATTGCCGTAATAGGGCGAACCCGGCGGCATCGTGGTGTAGCCCTCGATCGCCATACCGTTGAGCAGTTCGACGAACTCAGCCCTGTTCAGCGCATGATTGGCGGCCCGCCGCACCCGGATATCGGTCATCGGTCCACGGGTGAAATTCAGGATGAACGGCCAGTTGTGCGGGTATTTATTGGTTACGATCTGCATCCCGGCGGATTTCAGGCGGGGAATGGTATCCGGCGAGGGTGCCTCGATGAAATTCACCTGTCCCGTCATCAGCGCCGCGGCGCGTGTTGCCGCTTCGGGCATTGGCAACAGCACCAACTTATCATGGTGCGGCACCCGCTTGGCGTCCCAATAATCCTTGTTGGGCAGTAGCTCCAACCGCTCATGCGGGACCATGCGGCTGAAACGATACGGGCCGGTGCCGGATGGGTCGTTCGCGTAAGCGTTCCAGTCGTATTTCAGCGCCTCAGCTTTGCAGCGGCTGATCATCAGAATGTAGGACATGGAGTAGGGAAACAGGGACTCCACCACCTTGGTGGTAATCGCGGCGGTGTGGTCGTCGATCTTCTCGATCGACTCAAAATTCGTTGTGTAGGCTCGGGATAGCGCCATCTGCTGGGTGAAATATTGCGGCGCCTTGGGGTCGGTGACGCGCGCCATGTTCCAGACCACGTCGTCGGCCGTGAAGGCGCAACCGTCGTGGAATTTCACACCCTCCCGCAGATGGAAAATCCAGCGGCGCTTGTTGTTGGGGTCGATCTCCCAACTGGTGGCAAGGCCGGGCTTGATGTCGGACGCCTTGTCGCGGGACGACAGGTCCCATAGCGCAAGCGCGTCGTACAGGTTGTAACCGACGAAGCGGAACCCCTCGAAGCCCTGATCGGGGTTACCGGTGGTCACCGGTATGTCGCCGGCTGTCATGCCAACCGTCAGGACCGACTCGGCCTGGGCAGCACCGGTCAGACCTAGGGTAAGCGCTACAGCGGCCAGAAAAGAAGGAAGGCGGGCGGAAGGCATATGCGATCTCCTGCATTGGAAAGAGGTGGCCGAGGATGGCCGCCAGATACATTGTGCAGTGCAGCATACGCATTTGTGCGTTTAGTGTGCAATACTTACGATAAACATATTTCAGATTATTTTATAGCCATTTTCTCGAAATATATGTTTATTATTTAGGCATAATCGGCGGCTGAACTGCGGCCGGGTCCAGCCCCAGCTCGTAGATCCCCATGTTCCATAAGCAAAAATCGGATGGCGGCGGTTGGATCGCCCCCGGCGCGCCGTCGCGGAACAACTGCTCCAGCCGGGACCCCTTGAAGATGGCGTGCGCCCCGCCCAGCGTCAGCGCGACGCGGGTGATGCGGCCCACCGCCTCCCCCACCGCGTATTTCGCGCGATACAGCGCGGCCGTGGTCTCGTCCGTCGGGCCATCCCGGTCGCTCAGCCACGCCGAGCGGTAGACGATCAGGCGGGCGGCTTCGAGGTCGGCGGACAGTTCGGCGACGTGGCGGCGGACGTCGGGGTGATAGGCCAGCGGCTGGGCGTATCCCTCGGGCTGGCGATCCCGCACGACTCGCCGCAGTTCGTCGTAGGCCGCGACGGCGACGCCCAGGTAGACGGCGGTGTAGGAACCCCAGAACCAGTTGAAATAGCTGCGCCGAAACGTCCGCAGGTCGTCGGTCCACAGCAGCGCCGCCCGTTCATCGACGAGGCAGTCGTCCAGCAGCAGCGAGTCGCTACGGGTGGCGCGCATGCCCAGCACGTCCCAGTTGGCGTTCACGCTCCGACCCGGCGCGCCGCGCGGCACCAGCATGAGCGCGCCTGCGGTCGCGGTGGTTTCCCCATCGGGATAGGCCAGCACCATCACGTAGTCGGTGGCCTCCAGCATGGAGGCGAACATTTTCCGAGCGGTTAGCTTGTAGCCGCCGGGCACCCTGGTCGCTCTGGCGGTCAGCGGACGCTCCCCGATCAGCGAGGTATGGCCAGGTTCGGAGAAGTTGCCTCCGATCAGTTTGCGTCGATTGACCACGAGATCGGCGATGTACCGTTTGGTGGCATCCGACACCTCCGGGCTTTCCAGCACCGGGTTCACCACGGACGCGTGCATGTTGAACGACAGCGCGGTGGAGGGGCAGCCCTGGCCCAGTGCCTCATACGCCAGCGTGTGACCGAGGAAGCTGATCCCCTGCCCGCCGAGCGCCTTCGGTACCGTCAGGGACAGAAAGCCTTCGCGCCGCAGGATGTCGTAATTCTCGGTGGGGTGCGACGCCTCCCGGTCATGCGCCGCCGAACGCGTGGCGAAATCCGCCGCCAGCTCCAGGCAGCGGTCCCGCAGGCGGGCGTGTTCGGGGGAGAGGCCAAAATCCACGCTACACCCTTTCAGATCGCGATCGCCCCGCCATCCACATGGATTTCCGATCCGGTGATGTAGGACGACTCGTCGGACGCCAGGAACAGAATGGCGTAGGCGACCTCATCGACCTCCCCCGGCCGGCGCATCGGGATGACGTTCATGCGCTTGGCCCGCACCTCGGGTTCGGCGGTTCGGCCGGAGGTGCGCATGGCGGGCATGATGCCGGGATGCACCGAGTTGCAGCGGATCCCGTCCTTGGCATGCTGCACCGCCACCGACTTGGTCATCAGCCGCACCGCCGCCTTAGAGGCGTTGTAGGCCATGTGAATGCCCTCCGACCCAATGATGCCGGCAATGGAGGACAGGTTGACGATCGAACCACCGCCGCCCTCAATCATCGACTTGATGCCGTGTTTCAGCCCCAGGAACACACCCGTCGCATTGATCCCCATGATCCGGTTCCACGCGTCCGTACTATACAGATCCTGCTCGGCGCTGCCCGACACGCCGGCGTTGTTTACCAGGACGTTCAGCTTGCCGAAATGTCGCACCGTGGCGGCCACGACGTCGGCCCAGTTGGCCTCATCGGTCACGTCCAGGCGCTGGAACAAGGCGGCGTCCCCGATGGAGTCCGCCACCAGCTTGCCCTCATGCTCCATCACATCGGCGATGACGACCTTGGCGCCTTCGCGCGCGAACATGCGCGCCGTGGCGGCACCCATGCCGGATGCCGCGCCCGAGACGATGGCGACTTTGCCCGCGAGCCTCATTGTCGTTCCTCCCATTTATTGTTCGTGGCGCAACGCTGCCATAACACCCCCCAGGGGGGAAGCGCGGCCAAAGCGAATGACAAACCCATGACGGGGCGGTATTGCCACCTCGAAACCGAGAGGAAGGACACACCGGGTGTTTCGCTGGTTCCGCCTATTGATGCCCCGCGAAGAGCGCTTCTTCGACATGTACGCCCGCCACGCCGACGCCATCGTCCGCGGCGCGGAGCAACTGCGGGAGATGCTGAATGGCGGCGACGCGGTGCGGCGCCACTACCCCGCCGTGCTCGCGGCCGAGGACGACGCCGACGTCATCACGCGGGAGGTTGTGCAGGCCGTCCGGCGCACCTTCGTCACCCCTTTCGGCCGGGGCGACATCCAGGCGCTGATCAGTTGCATGGACGATTCCATCGACCAGATGAAGAAGACCGCGAAAGCCATCATGCTGTTCGAGGTCACCGAATTCGACCCCGACTTCCAGCGCATGGGCGACGCGATCCTGCGCTGCGCCATCCTGCTGCGCGAGGCCGTCCCCCTTCTGACCCGCATCAGCCCCAACGCCGCCCGCATCAACGAAATCTGCGAGCAGATCCGCCGCGTGGAGAGCGAGGCCGACGATGTGCACGAAGCCGGCGTGACCGACCTGTTCCGCCGCTGCCAAGGCGGCGAGGCCCTACGCTTCATCGCCTCGCGCGAGATACTGGATCAGTTGGAACGCACCGTGGACCGCTTCGACGACGCCGCGAATCAAATCGAGAGCATCGTCATCGAGCATGTCTGAGGCCGCGCTCGCTCTGCCGCTGCTCTACGGCCTGGTGGCCGTGGCGCTGCTGTTCGACTTCCTGAACGGGCTGCACGACGCGGCCAATTCCATCGCGACCATCGTGTCCACCCGGGTACTGCGGCCGCAATTCGCGGTGGTCTGGGCCGCATTCTTCAACTTCATCGCCTTCGCCTTCTTCGGGCTGCACGTGGCGCAGACCATCGGCACCGGCATCGTGGACACCGCGATCATGGATCCCACGGTGATCTTCGGCGCGTTGGGCGGCGCGATCGCCTGGAACGTAATCACCTGGGGACTGGGCATACCGTCGTCGAGCTCGCACGCGCTGGTGGGGGGCATCGTGGGCGCCGGCACCGCCAAAGCCGGTTTCAGCGCCATTGTCTGGTCGGGGTTGGGCAAGACGCTGGCCGCTATCGTGCTGTCCCCCGCGCTGGGGTTGGTGCTGGCGCTGGTCTTGGTGCTGCTCGTGTCGTGGCTGTTCGCGCGCACCACCCCCTTCGTGGTGGACAACAGTTTTCGCTGGCTGCAGTTCGTTTCCGCGTCCTTCTACTCCCTGGGGCACGGCGGCAACGACGCGCAGAAGACGATGGGGATCATCGCCGTGCTGCTGTATTCCCAGGGGCTGTTGGACGGTGCCTTCCATGTGCCGCTGTGGGTGGTGCTGAGCTGCCAGGCGGCGATGGCCCTGGGTACGCTGCTGGGCGGCTGGCGGATCGTGCACACCATGGGATCGAAGATCACGCGCCTGACGCCGGTGCAGGGATTCTGCGCTGAGACGGGAGGCGCCATCACGCTGTTTCTGGCGACCTACATGGGCGTGCCAGTCTCCACCACCCACACCATCACCGGCGCCATCGTGGGCGTCGGTGCGGCCAGACGGACATCCGCCGTGCGCTGGGGCGTGGCGGGGAACATCGTCATCGCCTGGATCCTGACCATCCCGGCCTCCGCCGCGATCGCGGCCCTGACTTACGCTGTCGCTCGGCTGTTTTCCTGAATGCGGGGTTTGTCGGTTTTTGCCCGGCCCGTCCCCGAGCGGTGGCGGGTGCTGGTGGGCATTGGGTTGATGTGTCTGGCGGGGACGATGTTCCCCTTCATGAACGCCGCCGCCAAGATTTTGGGTCGGGATTACAACACGCTGGAGGTGTCCTGGGCCCGCTTCTTCGGCCACGTCGTCTTCACCATGATGGCCTTCCTGCCCTCCAGCGGGGTGCGTATGTTCATCACCCGGCAGCCCCGGTTGCAGCTGGCTCGGTCGATGATCCAGTGCCTGTCCAACTGCTTCTTCGTCGCCGCCATTGTCTACATCCCGCTGGCCGACGCCGCCGCGATCGGGATGCTCGGGCCGCTGATCGTGGCATTGTTGGCCTGGCCGATGCTGGGGGAGCGCACGTCTTTGGGGCACGGCCTGGCCATCGTGGTGGGCTTCATCGGCGTGCTGATCGTGATCCGGCCGGGGAGTTCGGTTTTTCATCCATCGTCCCTGCTGCTGGTGGGCAGCGCGACCTGCTTCGCGGTCTACCAAATCCTGACCCGGATGGGGGCCGGGATCGACCCGCCGGCGACGACGACCTTCTACAGTTCGGCTTTTGGAGCGGTGGCGATGCTGGTGGTGCTGCCCTTCGTGGGTAAGTTCCCCGTGAGTTTCCGGGATTTCGGGCTGTTCTGCCTGCTCGGGATTTTGGGCGGGGCGGGGCATTACTGCGTGGTACGGGCGCTGGCCTACGCGCCGGCCAATATCATCGCGCCGTTTCAGTATTTCCAACTGCTCGGATCCGTGGCCGTGGGGTTCATGGTGTTTGGGCAGTTGCCGGACGCGGTGACATGGGTTGGGTCCGGGGTCGTGATCGCAGCGGGTTTGTGGCTGGGGTGGTCGCGGACGCGACGCGCTTAGAGCGGATCGCGGGAGAGCGTTCTGTGCGGACGCGTGAATCCGCTCTATAAAACAATAAGGCGGATCGCGCTGACCGTTTACGGTCAGCCTGAAAGCGCTCTGGCGACGGGCGGCACGCGATCGGGCGGGTAGGCACGCGAAAACGCCCTCAGCCGCGAGGGTGCGGTGAAGGTCGGGAGATTGCCTCAGGCCGCGGCCGCGCGCGGGCCGGGTGGGTCCAGCGTTGGAGCCTCCCCGATCAGGCAGCCGAGCACCTGTCGGACCGTCGGTGGTCGCAGGTCCCGCCAGTCCCAGTCCCAGGTGTCCGGGCGTCTGTCCCGCTCCTGCCGGTACGCGCTTTCCCGCCGGCCGCGCACCGCATAGAGCGCGCTGAGGCTGCCGCCGTAGTCCTGGAGCGTCTGGAATATGTCGTTCCAGAAAGCGCCGGTGCAGAAGCCGGGGATGACGGCGAGGTCCATGCAGATGTAGGCGATGGTGCGGCCGATCGGGCGGCGGCGCACCTCGGCTTCGAGTTCTTTCAGGGTGGGGATGTGGAGTGCGTCCGGATCGAAGCGGTGGCGCCTGGGCGGCGCTGGCGTGCGGGCGGGCTGGGGTTCTTCCGGTGGGCTGGCCGGCGCGCGGTCGCGCGGTGCCACGAAGGCGATGTCGCGGCCTTTTTCGGCTCGGGCGAGCAGATAATTTTCCAGAGCGATGAGGCGCAGGATGCCGCGCTGGAGGCGGGCGAGGATGGACGGGAGGTTGTAGGTGCCGAGGACGGCGGCGACGATGGCGAATGGTGGGCTGGCGGCACCGGCGGTGGCAGTTTCCACGAGGCGGCGGCCGTGGCCGAGCAGGACGCGGACGACCTGGAGCAGGGCGGCGAGACGCTCCGGCATGGTGGGACCGGACCGATCTTTGGGGGGATCGGGCGGGTTCGGCCGGGGGGGTGGGTGCCGCCGTGTGGTCCATGGTAATTTTACTAACTTAAATGTTAAAAAATGTCAATCGGGGTGGTTTTCCGGTTGGTACTTGATGGTCCGGGGCCCGGTTCACTGTACGATTTGCCCCGCCACGGAGCCACACGAACAATCGGACACACTCCAGAAAGGAAACATCGGCATTGTTGAACAGGATGCCGAGGCGGCCGTGGTCTGCCATCACGGTGTCGATGACCTGGGATCGCTCCAAGCCCAAAGCGGGCCCCACTATGACCTCTCGCACAAGATTCCTGATAGGCTCGCGGAGGGCGGCGGCGCGCTCGCCCAGGTCGTCGCGGATGTCGGTGAGGACGGCTTTTGCGTTCTCGCGGACGAAGAGATGCGCCGCCGCGCCGGTTAGCAGCGCTATTTTTGCTCCGCAGTTGTATTTTGTCCTCCAGCGTGCTAAAGATCTCCGCGAGGTCGGAGTTTGTTTCGGAAAAACCGGGTAGCACCTCATGACTCCCCTCATTTTTACACAATCCCGAAAGTATCGGTGAACACCGGCACCCCGGCGAGCATCTCGGCGAATTTCTCGATCAATGGCAGCAACCTCGCCTCCTTCATATTCGGAATCAGCTCGTAAAGCATGCTCC
>CAIYDT010000135.1 GCA_903924985.1 uncultured Acetobacteraceae bacterium | reverse complement strand
GTTAAATTTAACTTAAAATTAGCGGCGCCGCGTCACGACAGCCGGGAAAGGTGTAGGGTGGTGTAGGGTGGGTGTAGGGTGGGTGTAGGGTAAAACGGCGGAATTCCGCCAAAGGTGTAGGGATGTAGGGTAAAACCATACTTAATGCCCCATGCGCGCATACACATACACATAACGCGCATCATGAGGGCTCCAGGAAAACCCTACATCACCCTACATCCCTACACCCGGCCGGACTATGCCCCTTGGTCCGCGTTCTGGCAGGGTCGAGCCATGCCAAACGATCCCTTCTATACGTCGACCGCATGGCGGGAGTGTCGCGCCGCGTTCTTGCGCTCGCATCGGACTTGCAGCGTTGACGGGTGCGCCAAGCGCGCGGGGCACGTCGACCACGTAACGCCGCGCCGGCGCGGTGGCGCGGCGTTCGATCCCGCGAACCTGCGCGCGCTGTGCCACGGTCACCATTCCAGCAAGACAGCCGCGGCCGATGGCGGGTTCGGTAACACCCCGGGCGTCTGGCGTCCTGTTGTGAGGGGCTGCGACGCGTCCGGCCGACCGCTCGACCCCTCCCATCCGTGGAACGCCGCCCCGGCGGCGCTGCGTGGCGCCAGCCCGCCGTCGGGTAGGGGTAGCGGGGCGTACGCCAGACGCCGCCCAGGGTGCCTAGCAGGCTCGGGAATCGGCATGTCGAGGGGCGGGGGGAGTCGAAACTCTGGCCCAAAAGGGAGGCGGGAGCCGTGCCAACGGGAACTCCGCATTTTCACAAAATCGCCCTTAAATTCGGGACTAGGAAATCAGTCCGAGATTAGGATTATGGACACCTTTGTCCGGCGGGGTCGTGTATAATTGATATCATGGAAGAAGATGGTTGCGGGAAGAGCCGGGTGCGGGAAAGCCGCCTGCCCGGATCTGTGAGGGCGAAGCCGAATGGCCGAGCTACTCGACCACGATCTGGATAAGGCGTCCGTTGGATGGAACCGGACAGCAATGGACTGGTTCCGTTTGAGCCGCGCTTGTTCCCGGTGCACGAGCCGGGGGGACGCTTATCATCCGACGTCATCTGTACAGCAAATACGTTATCGCTGCGCTATGTTACCACAATCGACTCTCACGGCGGGGCCGACGAGGATTTTTCGTCCCGACACGTCGCCGGTCCGGCCAGTGCCCCTGAGAGTGCCCTTGCGATAGCGAGCTAACCTCGTCATTCTAACGCCGGTGTGTAGCTTGTGGCACCCGCTTCTGCCCTCGGACCGACTTGCCGCCCCCCCGGAGTCACCACAGATGGCCGACGAAACCACACATGTGCTCCGGGCCGAGGGTATCAATTTTGCCGCCACTTTGTACGATACTAACGATATCTCCACCATCCGCGGCGCGGGCCTGGCGTTGTTGGAGGCGATTAAGGACGTGGACGACGCGCTGCGGCGGCATGGCCTGACGGACCTGACCCGGATCTTCGCCGGCGCCTCCCAGGCGGCATTCTCCTTCCGCGCCGATATCGATACCGCCAATGAGGCGCTGAAGGCGGTGCGTGCCGTCCTGGCTGGCGAGCCCCCAGCACCCACCAGATCAGGCGCGCCGCCGCTGCGCCATCTGATGTTCGTCGCCGACCTCGCGCCGTTGGCGGGCGACTCAACGCATGAGATCGAGGCGGCGCTGGCCGCTGCCGAGGCGCTCAACCGCGCCCGCCAGTTTCGTGAGTTCACTATGAAGCTGCCTGATCCGGGAGCCAAATCGCCAGGCCCCGATCCACTCGATCATTCCAGCCAGGGGGTGAAGACGTTTCGTATGCCGGGGGATAAGGAAGACCGGCTGTACTCCCGCAGCGTGATTGATCGCCATAACTACGGCCGGGACCAGCGCGCCAAGTTCTATACGCGAGCGGACGGGATGCCGCTGGACGTCTGCCGCAGCCTGCAAGAGGTCGTTGACTTCCCGCCGTCCGGATTACGGGCCTCTCCCCGGGGCAAGCTTGCTTATCTCTATGCCGACGGCAACCGCTTCAGCGCTATCCGCGCTAAGGTCGGCACCAAGGTCTTCTCCGAAGAACTGGAGAAGCTACAGACTCCATTGCTGCGCCAGATCACAGGCTGGCTGCGCGAAGGACTGAAGCTCCAGGACCTAAGTCGCGTGGCCCCGATCGACAAAACCGGATTGGTGCGGTTCGAAACCTTGCTGTGGGGCGGCGATGAATTCCTGTTCGTAATGCCCGCCTGGCTGGGGCTGCATGTCCTGGGCGAGCTTGTAACCGCCATGGCAGGGTGGAAAATCTGTGGGCATGAACTGACGTTCGCTTTCGGAATGGCGATCTGCGACGTGAAAACGCCGGTGCGCCAGGCGCGCGAAACCGCCCATCGCCTTGCCGAAAGCGTCAAGGACGCGATGGGCGCCACGCCGCGCTCGGGGGCGGCGATCCAAGTGTATGAAAGCCAGAACCTGATCGACGCACCGCTGAAAACTCAACGCAGCTTGCTGTTCGGGATTTCGCCAAAAGCCACCGAGCATCTCGACAAGGCCCTGATCATCGACGCGGCGGCGCTGCCCTGCCTGCCCAAGACGATCCGCACCTTAACGGATGAGGGCGCACATGAAGGAACCCTGTCCGGAACCACGCTGCACGCGGCGATCACGGCGGCGCGTGCCGCCCCGGATGGCCTACTTTCGGACCAAGGCAAAGCGGCTGCGCTGAAAGTCCTTGAAGATGCCTTCACCCGCTTCGGACACTGTGTGCCGCGCGTGGAAATTCCGGGTTTCGTCACGCGCGGCCTGGTGCTCGATCTGTGTCTGGTGGCGATGCTGCGCGACTATTGCGCACTGCCTGAAAGCGGCTCCCTGCCTCCTTTCCCGGCGGTGACGCCATGAGAACCCGGTTGGTTTTCACGCTAAAGCTGGCATTGCGCAGCCCGTTTCTGTTCCGCTGTCCCGGTGGCGCTCTGTTTGGAATCGACGCCGCACCGCTGCGCGATGCCGAAGGCCACCCACTGATCCCCGCCGATCAGTTGCGCGGTGTGCTGCTGGAAGCGCTGACCGATATTTCCGCCGCGGCGCCTTCGGTGCTGTCGGCGGCGGATCTGACCGATTTGTTCGGACGTGGCGCGGCGGACGCGCGGGAAGACGCCAGCGCCGCGGCGGGCGATGCCTTCGCGCCGATGCGGGCGAATATCCTCTGCGACGATTTGCGCGCGACGGGGACATGGACGCCCAGCCAGGCCGTTCGCGTGGCGATCGAACCGGAAGCGGGCGCGGCGCGTGCGGGATTCCTACAGATCGTGGCGTTGGTCGCGCCGCCGAATGCTGAAGTCATCTTCGAAGGCAGTCTGGTGGTGTTCGCGCGCGCCGGCTCGGAAAAGAAGATCGAGACGGCGCTGAAGCGAGCCTGGGCACTGATCGGGCCGATTGGGGCGCAGAAATCCGTGGGCTTCGGCGCGGTGGTTGCCGCCCAGAGCAGCATCGTGCTGACCAGGGCAACGCAGGTGGTCGTCCCGGCGGCGGCCACACACGACGCGCTTCCCGTCACCTACCGCATGTATTTCGACCGCCCGTTCCTGATCGATGCCGATCGGCAAGCGAACAATCTGTATGTCGGAAGCGAGATCGTTCCCGGCGCCGTGGTGAAAGGCGCGCTGGCGCGCCGGCTGACGCTGGGTGACGAAGACCCCGAGAAAGGTCGCTTCGCGACACTGCTGGCCGGCACGATCGTCAGCCACGCCTTCCCGGAGAATGCCGATGGCGTGCTCACCGCCCACCCACTACCGCTGTCGCTGGTGGCGGTAAAGCAGGATGAGGAGTTTCTGTTCGCCGACACGCTTGGACTCGGCGAGGGCAAGGGGACGCTGCTGGCCTCGCGGCCCGCCCTGTATGCTCCGGACTGGAAGGACGGCTGGGCGGCTAAAGCGCGTGACCGGCTGGGACTGCCGAGGCTGCCCGACACCGATCAGATCGGCCAAGTGTTGCGTGTGCATACCGCAATCGACCCCAAGCGAGGCATCGCGGCCGACGGAAAGCTGTTCGCCACGGCGGCGCGGTCGCATCGTATGGCGGATCCGGACACCGGCGCAGCCACCGGGCCCACGCGTGCCTGGCGGCTGAGCGTGACCCCGCCGAAGGCGGCCGAACCAACGGACTGGGCTGCGCTTCTGGCGTTGCTGGAAGCAGGGCTGGATGGGATCGGCCGCACCGGCGCCTCGGTAAGCTTCAAGCGGATGGACACACCCGATCCCGTCGCGGTCGTAGAGCGTGACGGCCGCGTGGCGATCATGCTGACCACACCGGCGATACTGTTTGATGTGGCGCCCCGGCAAACGGCGCGCGAGGCCTATGCGGGCTATTGGCGGGATCATCTTGGGGGCGCCACGCTGATCGACCATGTGGCGAGCCAGCGTCTGGCCGGCGGCTACACCGCGCGCCGGCATCGCGCCTATGCCAGTGGCTATGTGCCCTTCGTGCTGACCGAGGCGGGCGCGGTGTTTCTGCTGGAAGGCGCCGACCGTGACACGCTCGAGGAGTTGATGCGCACCGGTCTGCCGTTGCCGACCCTGGATGGGCGCCAGCCGGACTGGACAACCTGCCCCTACGTGCCGGAGAACGGCTACGGCGCCTTCACCGCCGATCATTTCGCGCGGGTCGCGATGCTGGGCGAGGTGAAACATGGCTAGGGCGCGCGTGGAAATCACAGTCGATATCGAGGTGCTGTCGCCGCTGCATGTCGGCTCCGGGCTGCATCGGGAGGTCAATTCCGTGCGCGGCGCCGATGGCGCGAACGCACCGCCGCGTGTGGCGGCGATCCAGCGCGACGCCGCAGGAAAGCCCTGGCTCCCCGGCTCCACCATCAAGGGCCTGCTGCGTCGGCTGGCCGTTGGTGTTCTTGGCGAGGCGGAGCAAGAGGCGTTGCTCGGTTCGCCGGCGGGGCGTGACGGGCCGAATATCACCGGCCGGCGCGGCGCGCTGATCTTCTTGGGGGCCGCGCTGCGCAGTCCCGGCAAAGCAGAGCGCTTGCCCTATGCCGATCGGAGCGTGAAGCACGAGCCGGGCGCGTTGGGACGGGGGGTATTCGTTGCCGCCGGCACGCGCATCGACGGGACGAGCGGAGTCGCCAAAGGCAGTTCGCTGCGGCATGACGAAGCGTTGGCTCCCGGCGGGGTTTTCCCGCTCGCGTTCACGATCGAAGCGCGTGACGTGGATGCCAAAAAGCGCTGCAACGTCCAGTTGAACGCGTTGCTGAAGCTGCTGTCGGCGTTGCGTGAGGTGGAAGGCCGGGCGATCGGCGCCGGCCAGGCCGATGGCGACGGCCGCGTGCGGCTGCGTCCCGAAACGCTGAAGGTGATGAAATCGGTGCTGGACAACCGCGGGCAGTTGGTGTCGACGCAGCGGGCTGTGAAACTGCCTGAGGCAAAACCGGAGCCCGCACGGGCGCCGTGGCTGCTGAAGTTGCATTGCAAGGGTCCCTTTGCGGTGCTCGATCCGTCCTGGGCGCAAGAACGCCCGTCCGGAGACAAGACGCCGGCGCTGAAGGCGCAGCGGATCACCGAGGAAATGCCGGTGTTGCCCGGCTCAAGTGTGGCGGGAGCGCTGCGGGCGCGGGCGACCTGGATCGCGGCACTCGCGGCACGCCGGGTGGGAACAGAACCGCAGAAGGACAACCCCGAGGCGGTCTATCGGGCGATCGACCGCCTCGGGCTTACATCGGTGCAGCGTCTATTCGGCATCACCGGCTTTCGCGGGCTGCTGGAGATCGAGGAATTAACCATCCTGAAGGGCGCGAAGCCGTGGCAGGTGTTTTCCGTCAAGCTCGATCGGTTCAGCGGCGGCCCGATGTCGGGCGGATTGTTCGAAACCGCCGCGTTCATCGGGGTATCGGCGCGGCTGGTGCTTCGGCTGCGCGATCATGGCACCGGCATCCCGACACCGGAGGACGTGATCCTTGCCGAGGCGCTAATCAAGGATATCTGCTGCAACGGCCTGACTTTGGGACATGGCGGCAACAAGGGCTTCGGCTGGTTCACAGTGGTCGAGGAGGCGGCGCATGCCAACTGACAAGGAAATCTTGCATTGGCTCGGCATCGCACAGTCGCTGCGCGGCAATGTGCGCGCGCGACTGGTGGAGATGATGGACGAAGCGTTCGACCCGGAGGACGCGGAAACGCTCGCCGGTCTTGTGATGGCCCGGCTGGGGCCGGCCGCACCCCTACCCGACCCGACGTCACCTTATCGATTTGTCGAACTCAACACGGTTGTCATTTCCGCGCCGGAGGCAGTAAGGGAGCCGCATCTCGATCTTCCCCTGGCCGGCGGGTTCTCAGGCGAGATCAGCGTGGACTGGGTGGTGGAAACGCCGCTGCTGATCGGCAAGGAGCAAGGCGCCGGGCAGCACGCCGAAGTGGTGCCGCTGACGCTCGGGGCGCCGGACAAGTTTGCGATCCCCGGCGCCACGCTGAAAGGGTTGCTGCGGGCGGGGGTGGAGATCGTCACGCTCGGCCGGCTGTCGCAACTCAACCGCGACCACCGCTTCGGCCTGCGCGATTTCGACGACAAAAAATACCGCGACGATGAGAAAGGACAGTCGCGCCTCGCCTGGGACAAGATAGGCGCGGGTTGGCTGGAATGGCATGAGGCGAGTCCCGATGAGAAAGCGAAAGGGCTCAGCGACTACTGCATCACCCCATGCGACAAGCGCACCGTGCGCATCCGGGCGCTGCCAAAATCCTGGTTTTCCGGGACGCCGGGTGACGGCAAGCGCCATTTCGATTGGCTGAACAAGGAGCTGAAGGACAAGTATATCAAATCCGGCATGCATGGCGGGACGCCTCCCCGCAAATATGATTTCTCATCCGGACGCGCCCATTGGTTCACCCTTTCGGGCGCCAGCGAAGCAGTTCCAGCGGACGCCGGCGTGGGGACCCAAGGCATCTACGTGTTCTCCGGCCGCCTGCAGGTGTCCTCGCAGACGAAGACGGAATCCGATGTGATCGCGGAACTGGACCTACAGGCTGGAAAAAGCGGGGAGAAGCAGCGGAAGAAGCGCGAATACGTGTTCTTCGATCAGCCCGGCGTCCTGCCCGAGCGGGTGCCGCAAGCGGTTTTCGACACGTTTGAGTTGATCAACTCCACGCCCAGCGGGAAGGGGCTTATCCCCGTCGGAAGCTGGAAGGAACTACGACCGGTGGTCGTGGACGACAAGCGCCGCATTCCGGTGTTCATCTTGGGCGATCTGGCGCACCCGCCGTACGATTTTGGTCTGACCCGCAGCTTCAAGGTGGCGCATGACCGCAGCGTGGGCGACGTGCTCGATGACCAGACCAGCAAGGCGCATGTCGTGAACCTGGGCATGACCCCCGACTGGGCGGAGGCGCTGTTCGGCAACGTGATCGAAGACGACGATCCGAAAACGGGGGCGGCGAGGCCGCCCTCGGACCTCGCGCGCAAGGGGCGGGTGGCGGTGGGGTTCGCCTACTCCACCACCCCGGCCGTGCTGTTCCCACCCATGGGCAGGGACCCAATCAGCACTACGATGATGGGGCCGCGTGCCTCTTTCGCGCCGCATTACCTGGTGGGACCGGTCAAGCACTGGTCGGACACGCAGGCCGGGCTGGCCGGGCGCAAGCGTTATTTTCCGCGCTTTTCCGGCGGCACGCCGGAGGCGGCGCAGGAGATAGTGGTGGCCGACTACACTCTGCCGCCGGCGCACGGAGGGGAAACCGTCAGCCGCCTGCGCTTCCTGGCGCCAGAACCGGGGCAGAGTACGATCGGCTTTACCGGCGCAATTCGCGTGCATAATCTGCTGGCCGAGGAGGTGGGGGCGCTGCTGTGGGTGCTGACTCATGGCGGCGATATCGGCGGACCGCTGCGGCACATGATCGGCCGCGCCAAGGCGTTCGGGGCCGGGCAGACGCGGGTGGCGGATGTGCGGTTGAACAAGCTGCTCGGCCATGACCCGATAGCCGATACGAAGCTGGGCGACGCGGATAAGTTGCAGCCCTTCCTGGATGCCTTCGAAAAGGCGATGGACGTGGCAGTTCGGGAAGCCAGACTGCCGGGGCGCTGGGCCGAGCAGGCGCAGGTGCGCGAATGGCTTGGGTTGAGCAATCCCGCCTGGGGTACGACCGAGCGGGAGCGCAAACACGCCCGCTATCCCGGAGCGCAACCGGACACGCTGGCGTCGGGCATGAACATGGCCGATGGACCAAAGACGCACATGGACCTGCGCAAGAAACTGAACGACAGCCCAACCAGCCCGCCGCGCTGGCTGCCAACGCCACGTCTTGCACCCAAGACGCGCTGACCATGGGCGCGATGCCTCGGCTTGGGCCGAGGCGCTCAACCAACGGGGAACATCATGGATAACGCTGACATCTCGGTTGTCGTGCCGGTCAACGACCTCGAGTCTGAGTATATCGCCCGCTGGTCCCACGAGCACGGGTTTCACACGGTGGCCCTGGACCTGCCTTGGGGCAGCTTAATCACCGCCGCCCACCTCGACCTTAAATCCCTGAAGCGGACCGTTCTGCTGGTCGAACTCCCGTCTCCGGAATTGGAGGATCAACTGCGCCGGCGCGGCAAGATCGTCCGAATCTGCGATCAGCATCTTTATCCCAACCATGCCGGCGGCGTCCTGGACCGGCGGAATCCGCTCAGGGCAATCGCATTTGGAATTGTTTGCGGCTGATCGAGGGCTTGCCCGACGCGGC